>JAYSCC010000653.1:0-1951 GCA_041915065.1 Zavarzinia sp. | reverse complement strand
TCCCCCAGCGCAGCGGCTTCCTCTCCGGCTTCTTCACCCTCGTGGGGACCCACGGCCTGCACGTGACCTTCGGCCTGGTTTGGATCGCGGTGATGCTCGTGCAGGTCGGTCAGCGGGGCCTGATCGCTGAGAACCGGCGCCGCCTCGTTTGCCTCGGCATGTTCTGGCACCTGCTGGACGTGGTCTGGATCGGCGTCTTCACCTTCGTCTATCTGCTCGGAGCCCTTCGATGAGCGCGCACGACGCCAGGGAGGAAGCAGCGCTTCACGACCATGGGGACAGCCACGGGCACGGGACCCGTCGCGGCTACCTGATCGGCTTCGGTCTCTCGGCCGTCCTGACCGCTGCGCCCTTCTGGCTGGTCATGACCGGCGCCCTTCCGAGCGCCCAGGCGGCCGCGGCGATCGTCATCGCCTTGGCCTTCGTGCAGATCATCGTCCACACGGTCTTCTTCCTGCACGTCAACACCCGGGCCGAGGGCGGCTGGACCTTGATGGCCCTGATCTTCACCGTGGTGATGGTGGCCATCGTGATCTCGGGCTCGCTCTGGATCATGTACCACCTGAACAGCAACATGATGCCGATGACGCCGGCGACCATGCCCACCGCGCCTTGAGGCGGGCGGCCTTCCTCGCCCTCTGCGTCGGGCTGGCCATAGCCTTCGCGGCGCTGGGCGTGTGGCAGCTCGAGCGCCGCGCTTGGAAGCTCGACCTCATCCAGCGGGTCAACGCCCGCGTGGCGGCCGCGCCGGCCAATCCTCCGTCGCGCGCGGATTGGCGGAGGGTCACGGCCGAACGTGACGAATATCGCCGCGTGCAGATGCGCGGGGTCTTCCTGGGCGATCGTCAGACCTTGGTCCAGGCCGTGACCGAGCTGGGCCCGGGCTGGTGGGTCGTCACTCCGCTGAAGACCGATGAGGGTGTGATCCTCGTCAACCGCGGCTTCGCGCCCGGCGATCGCGCCGCAGCCGCTACGCCGCCGTCAGGGCCCGTCCTGGTCACCGGCCTCGTTCGGATGACCGAACCGCGGGGCGGGTTCCTGCGCGCCAACGATCCGGCGACCGGCCGATGGTACTCGCGTGACGTGTCGGCCATCGCCCGGGCGCGAGGCCTTCCCGGCGCAGCGCCCTTCTTCGTCGACGCGGACGCCACCCCGAACCCGGGCGGCTACCCCGTCGGGGGCCTGACGGTCATCGCCTTTCGCAACGCCCACCTGGCCTACGCCCTCACCTGGTTCGGCCTGGCCGGCCTCAGCCTGTTCGGCGCCCGACTCATTTTGCGCGCCGGAGGGCGCCGCCCCGCCGCCGACCAGGACATTGCGCCCGGCCGATAGGCGCGAAACGCCGGCGGGCCAGGGATTTCAGACCGCCCGGCATCACCCTAACAGTCTGTAATATCGAGAAAATGGAGCGTTCTTGACGCGCGAGCGCCCGCGCCCGTCAAGATCGGGGGTGGCGGCGCCGCACGGTTGTTCTAGGACAAGGACAGGAGGTCGGGTTTGTGAGGCCCCGCCGAGGTTGAATGTGGACGGCATGGGCCCGCCAGACATCGCGCTGTTGGCGAAATTGGAGATGTTCACGGGCCTGCCCGATGACGTGCTGGCGGCGGCCCGCGCCTCCGCCCGGACCGAGGCCTTGCCGCGCAACCACCTGATCTTCTCACAAGGCGATCGCGCCGAGCGCGCCTACGCCCTGGTCGAAGGATCGATCCGGATCGTCCAGACGGGCCGCGACGGCGCCCAGGTCGTCATCCGGTTCATCGGGCCCGGCGACATGTTCGGCACGGCCCCGCTTTTTACCGATCACCTGTTCCCCGCCGACGCGGTCACCGCCGAGCCCTCGCAGATGCTGAGCTGGGGTGAAGCGGATCTGTTGCGTGTGATCGAGGTTTGCCCGAAGGCGGCGATGAACGTCATCCGGATCCTCGGCGCCCGTCTCCTCGAGGTGCAGGAC
>JAYSCC010000652.1:0-1959 GCA_041915065.1 Zavarzinia sp. | reverse complement strand
TTCCATCCCCGCTTCGTCGAGGCGGCACCGGAAGCCTGGATGGACGACGTCGACGCCGATCCCGGGCTTTCGACCATCGAGGGCGGCGACGTCATGCCGGTCGGCAATGGTGTCGTCCTGATCGGCATGGGCGAACGCACCACGCCCCAGGCGGTGGCCAAGCTGGCCCGCCGCCTGCTGACTTCGGGCGGGGCGGCCAAAGTGATCGCCGCCCTGATGCCGCGCGACCGCAGCTTCATGCATCTCGATACGGTCTTCACCTTCTGCGACCACGACAAGGTGACCCTGTTCCCCGCCGTGGTCGACCGCATCCGCCCCTTCGTGATCGAGGCAGACGGCGGCCCCCTCGGCATCGCCGTGCGCGAAGAAACGAAACCCTTCCCGGAGGTGGTGGCGCAGGCGATCGGCGTCCGCCGCCTGACCGCGATTGCGACCGGCGGCGACAGTTTCGAAGCCGAGCGCGAGCAATGGGACGACGGCAACAATGTCGTCGCCTTGGCGCCGGGCGTGGTCGTCGCCTACGACCGCAACGTCTATACCAACACCCTGCTGCGCCGGGCCGGCGTCGAGGTGATCACCATCGAGGGCTCGGAACTGGGCCGCGGCCGGGGCGGCGGTCACTGCATGACCTGCCCGATCCTGCGCGACCCTGCCTGACCGACATAGGGAGAAAGACATGCCCGTCAATCTGCGCGGCCGCAGCGTGCTGACCTTGCGCGATTTCAGCCCGGCCGAGATCCGCTTCCTGCTCCGCCTCGCCCAGGACTTGAAGGCGGCCAAATACGGCGGCTTCGAAGTGCCGCGCCTGAAGGGCAAGAACATCGCCCTGATCTTCGAGAAGGATTCGACCCGGACCCGCACCGGCTTCGAGGTCGCGGCCTACGACCAGGGTGCCCATGTGACCTATCTCGGCCCTTCCGGCTCGCAGATCGGCCACAAGGAATCGATGAAGGACACCGCCCGGGTGCTGGGCCGGGTCTATGACGCGATCGAATACCGGGGTTTCGGCCAGAAGATCGCCGAGGATCTGGCGACCTATGCCGGCGTGCCGGTCTACAACGGCCTGACCGACCAGACCCACCCGACCCAGACGCTGGCCGATTTCATGACCATGCGGGAATTCACCCATAAGCATCTCTCGGACCTCAAGGTGACCTTCCTCGGCGACGGGCGGAACAATGTCGCCCATTCGCTGGCCGAAGGGGCGGCCAAGGTCGGCATCGACATGCGGATCGCGGCGCCGAAGAAACTCTGGCCGGACGCCGCCACCATCGCCCGGCTGGAGGCTGATGCAGGCCAGAACGGCGGTCGCTTCACCCTGACCGAGGATGTCGCCGCCGCGGTGAAGGACGCCGACTTCCTCTATACCGACGTCTGGGTTTCGATGGGCGAGCCGGATGCCATCTGGGCCGAGCGGATCGGCCTGCTCACCCCCTACCGCGTAACGCGGGAGGTCATGGCGGCGACCGGCAATCCTTACGTCAAATTCATGCATTGCCTGCCCTCCTTCCACAATACGGAGACCGAGGTGGGCGCCGACATCGCCAAGCGTTTCGGCATCGACTGCATGGAAGTGACCGACGAAGTCTTCGAGTCGCCGGCCTCGATCGTCTTCGACGAGGCGGAGAACCGCATGCACACGATCAAGGCGATCCTGGTCGCCACCATCGGGGCGTGAAGCCATGCGCGTCGTCGCGGCGCTGGGCGGCAATGCCCTGCTGAAGCGGGGTGAGCCGCTGTCGGCGGCCAATCAGCTCGCCAATGTGCGGCGCGCCGCGGCGGCCCTGGCGCCGCTCGCCGCGGCCGGGCATCAGCTCGTCGTCACCCACGGCAACGGGCCGCAGGTCGGCCTGCTGGCGCTCCAGTCGGCCGCCGGGCCGGCGGAAGGGGCGCAGCCGCTCGATGTGCTGGACGCCGAATCGGAAGGCATGATCGGCTATCTGATCGAGCGGGAGATGG
>JAYSCC010000651.1:0-1960 GCA_041915065.1 Zavarzinia sp. | reverse complement strand
GCATGACCTCGCTCCGTGTTGTCACCGCCGCCTATCACATGCCGCGCAGCCTGGTCGAACTGCGCCGCGCCCTGCCGGGGGTCGACCTGGTCGCCCATCCCGTGTTTCCCGAGCGCGTGTTCCAGAGCGGCAGTCTTCCGCCGGTGACGGCGCCGCTCGAATTCGCCAAATTCGTCGCCGCGCTGATTCGCCTGCGCCTGTCCGAATTGGAGCCGGCGAGCCAGCGCGAGGTGGTGGCGCCACTCGCCCCCGCCGATTCCTCTCCTGCGCCGGAACCCTCTCGATGATCCTGCTGCTCTGGCTCCGTTCGGCGCTGTTCAACCTGTTCTTCTATGCCTGGACGGTGGCGGTCGCGATCGTGATGCTGCCGACCATGGCGCTGCCGCGGGGAGCCGCAGTCTTCGCCGGGCGTCTCTGGGCCGGCGGCATCAATCTGGCGCTGCGCCTGATCTGCGGTATCAGGGTCGAGGTGCGGGGGCGCGAGCGCCTGCCCGCTGGTCCCGTGCTGATCGCGGCTAAGCACCAGTCGGCCTGGGACACGATCGAATTGCTCACCGTCTTCGGCATGCCCTCGGTGGTGCTCAAGAGGGAGCTGACCTGGATCCCGCTTTATGGCTGGTATCTCTGGGCCACCGGCATGATCCCGATCGATCGCTCGGCCGGCGCCAAGGCCCTGAAGGACATGGTGCGCCGCGCCAAGCAGCAGGCGGCGCGAGGCATTCCGATCATGATCTTCCCCCAGGGCACGCGGGTGGCGCCCGGCACCAAGCTGCCCTATCAGCCCGGCGTCGCCGCCCTCTACGGCCAGCTCGGCCTGCCCTGCGTGCCGGTGGCGCTCAATTCCGGCCTGGCCTGGCCGCGGCGGAGCTTTGTTCGCCGGCCGGGAACGATTACTGTCGAAATCCTGCCCCCGATTCCGCCGGGCCTGCGTCGCGAACCCTTCATGACCACCCTGGAGGCGCAGATCGAAGCTGCCTCCGACGCGCTCGCGGCGGTGGCCCGGTAAACGCTCCGATGGCCTAGATATGGGGGGCGATACGAATCGGGAACATGGGGCGGGCCGCCCATATCTCGGTTGTGGATAACCCGCGGACCACGAATTGTTGAATCTCGTGGCGTTGCTGATTTCCAAATGAAATCAGCATCTTGTGTTACTTGACGAATTAGAACAAATTGGGAACAATGGCCGGCGGCCGTCGTTCCGGTGGATGTGTTTTTCGAGCAGCAGGGGATCGAAGTCATGGTAGCGATCGCGCCGATCAGCCAGCAGATCTGGGACATGAAATACCGCCTGAAGGAGGCGGAGGGCACGGCTGTCGACGCCACCATCGAGGATACCTGGGCGCGGGTCGCGACCTCCCTGGCCGCGGTCGAGCCGGAAGCGGTGCGGGCGCGCTGGGCCGCCGATTTCGCCACGGCCCTGGCCGATTTCCGCTTCCTGCCGGCCGGCCGGATCATCGCCGGTGCCGGCACCGCGCGGCGCGTCACCCTGTTCAACTGCTTCGTCATGGGCACGATCCCGGACGACATGTCGGGCATTTTCGAGCATCTGCGGGAAGCCGCCCTGACCATGCAGCAGGGCGGCGGCATCGGTTACGACTTCTCGACCCTGCGGCCCAAGGGGGCGCCGGTGAAGGGCGTCGGGGCCGATGCTTCGGGCCCGCTGCCCTTCATGGACGTCTGGGATTCGATGTGCCGCACCATTATGTCCGCCGGCTCGCGCCGGGGCGCCATGATGGCGACGCTGCGCTGCGACCACCCGGACATCGAGGCCTTCATCGCGGCCAAGCGCGATCCCGGCCGGCTCCGCATGTTCAACCTCTCGGTCCTGGTCACCGACGCCTTCATGCAGGCGGTCGAGGCGGGCGAGCCCTGGGACCTCGTCTTCGACGGTGTCGTCTTCAAGACCCTGCAGGCCCGCGACCTGTGGGACCAGATCATGCAGGCGACCTATGCCTAT
>JAYSCC010000650.1:0-1976 GCA_041915065.1 Zavarzinia sp. | reverse complement strand
CGACGGGCTGGCTGCGGTCGGGGGCGGGCCGGCGCTTGGCCGTCGCCATCAGCCACAGGCCGATGGCCGCCATCGGGATCGACAGGATCTGCCCCATGGTGACGCCGAAGGCGAGATAGCCGAGCTGGACGTCCGGCTCGCGGAAGAATTCGCAGCCGATCCGGGCGCAGGAATAGAAGAACAGGAAGGCGCCGGTCATCATCCCCATGTTGCGCCGCACGCCACGCGCATTCAGCACCATGAGGATGGTGAACAGCACGATTCCCTCGAAGAAGGCTTCGTAGAGCTGGCTCGGGTGGCGGGTCAGGCCATAGCCGTCGCCGGGGAACACCATGGCCCAGGGCACGTCGGTCGCCCGGCCCCAGAGTTCGCCGTTCACGAAATTGGCGATCCGGCCGAAGAACAGGCCGATCGGCACCACGGCGGCGACCACGTCGCCGAGCGCAAGCAGGGGAATGCCGCGGTTTCGCGCGAACAGCACGATCGCGGTGACGACGCCGAGCAGCCCGCCGTGGAACGACATGCCGCCCTTCCAGACTTCGAGCGCGGTCAGCGGGTCTTTCAGGTAGCTGTCGAAATTGTAGAACAGGATGTAGCCGATGCGGCCGCCCAGGATGATGCCGAAGGTGAGCCAGACGATGAGATCGTCGACTTCGACCGGCAGCACCGGCGTCTTCGGCCTGTTGGCAAGGCGCATGGCGAGGCGCCAGCCGAAGACGATGCCGGCGACATAGGCCAGGGCATACCAGCGGATGGCGACCGGCCCGATCTGCAGGGCGACGGGATCGAAGGCGGGAAAGGCGATCTCGGCAAGCATCACGGACGGGGCTCCTGCGCGGGGTCGGCCCTCGCGGGCGACTGGCGGTTTGTCATCTCCGCCCGCCGGCATGTCAATCGGCATGTCAAGCTGCGACGCCGGCACGATTGCATCCGCGGGCCCGCCGGGGCAGACTGCGGCCATGCAGACCGACAACCGTTTTCTCGATGATCTGGCACGTCTGGCGACGGGTGCCGTGGGTGCCCTCCAGGGCGTGAAGCAGGAAGCCGACGGCGTCGTCCGCCAGTTGGTCGAACGCTTCGTGGCCGACATGCATCTCGTCCCGCGCGAGGAGTTCGAGGCCGTGAAGGCCATGGCCGCCAAGGCAAGGGCCGAGAACGAGGCCCTGGCCGAACGGCTGGCGGCGCTCGAGGCGAAACTCTCCACCACCGCCTGAGGCCGGACTTGAGCCTGCGTCGCGAGGATCTGGCGGCGGAGGGCTTCGACGTCCTGCTGCAACAGCTCGTGCCCGCCGGCACGCTCGACTTCCTCAGCGTCGAAGCGCGGGAAGCCTCGCTCCAGGCCGCCCTGGCCGGGGCGCCGGCAGGCGATGTCTGGCTGTTCGGCTATGGCTCCCTCATGTGGAGCCCCGCGATCCATCACGAAGGGCACCGCATCGCGCTGCTGCGCGGCTGGCACCGGCGCTTCTGCCTGTGGACGCCGCTCGGCCGGGGTACGCCGGAACAGCCCGGTCTGGTCCTCGGGCTGGAGCGGGGCGGCGCCTGTCGCGGTCTCGCCTTCAGGATCGACCGTAACCGGGCCGAGACCGAGCTTCGCCTGGTCTGGCGGCGCGAGATGCTGACCGCTGCCTATGTGCCGCGCTGGGTTACGTTGGAAACCCCGGGCGGCCCGCTCAGGGCCATCACTTTCGTGATCAATCGGGCCGGTGCGCGCTATACCGGCCGCCTGGACGAGACGACGACGGCTGCGGCCATCGCGGGAGCTGCGGGCCATCTCGGCACGTGCCGCGATTATCTCCGACTCGCCGTCGAAACGTTGCAGTCCCATGGCATCGAAGATCGGCGCATGGCTCGTCTCAACGAATTGGTGGCTCGACTTAACGTTTCCTGACAGAAACGCGCGAATTCGTCCCGATGTCGGCCGGGGAAGGCCGATGTCGGGTCGAATTTTCGCGCAATTCCACCGTTTCGGCGCAACC
>JAYSCC010000649.1:0-1981 GCA_041915065.1 Zavarzinia sp. | reverse complement strand
CTGGGCGGCGAACTCAAGACCGCCATCTGCCTGAGCCAGGGGCGCAACTTCCTGCTCTCCCACCACTTGGGCGACCTCGAAGAGCCGGCGACGGAAGACGCCTTCGAGGCGGCACTGGCCGATTACGCCGCCCTCTTCGCCCATCGCCCGGCGGCAGTCGCGATCGACGGGCATGGCGACTATCGCTCCAGCCGCCTCGGCCGGGCGTTGGCGGAACGGGACGGCCTGCCGCTGGTCACGGTGCAGCACCACCACGCCCATATCGCCGCGGCCCTGGCCGAGAACCATTGGCCGCGCGCCGCCGGCCCGGTGATCGGCATCGCCCTGGACGGCCTCGGCCTCGGCGCCGACGGCACGCTCTGGGGTGGGGAGATCCTGCTCGCCGACTATCGCGGAGCGGAACGCCTGGCCCGCCTGCGGCCGACCGCCCTACCCGGCGGCAGCGTCGCCATGCGGGAGCCCTGGCGCGTGTTGACGGCCCATCTGGCCGCCGCCTTCGGGGTGGAAGCGCCGGGCCTGATCGAAGGCCTCGGCTACGGCACTGGCAAGCCGGTGACCACCATCCTGGCCATGATCGACAAGGGCATGAACGCCCCCCCGGCCAGTTCGACCGGCCGGCTGTTCGATGCCGTGGCCTGCCTGCTGGACCTCGCCCCCGGCGCCATGAGCTTCGAGGGCGAGGCGGCCATGGCGCTGGAAGCGATCGCCGAAGATGCCGAGCCCTATGCGGATGCCTTCGGCACGGGCGCCGATCTCGACCCCACCCCGCTCTGGCGCGCCCTGCTGGCCGATCGGGCGGCGGGAATTGCGGCCGGCGCGATCGCCGGTCGCTTCCATGCCAGCGTCGCCGAGGGTTTCGCCAGCCGCGCCGTGGCGGCGGCAAGAGCCCGGCGCATCGGTGCCGTCGCCCTTTCGGGCGGCGTATTCCAGAACGCCCGGCTGCTGGCGGCGACCATCGCCCGGATCGAGGCGGCGGGCCTCCGCGCCCTCGCCCCTTCGCTGGTACCGGCCAACGACGGCGGCCTCGCCTTCGGCCAGGCGGCTGTCGCCGCGGCCCGCCTGCTGGACGGGCGGTAAGCGACTTTCCGCCGCAGCCCGCAGGGGCAAAGCGCCTTTCCGGCCGTGCCACCGCAGCGATCGGAAAAGCCGAGGCTTTCCGCGCTTCGGCGTAGTTGGCACGGGACTTGCCCTTAATGCCCCACCAATAATGGGAGGGCGGCCAGACATGGCTAGGCTTGAAACGTTTTACGAAGTGATGCGCCGGCAGGGGATCACCCGGCGTTCGTTCCTGAAATATTGCTCGCTGACGGCGGCGGCACTGGGCCTGGGCCCTGAATTCGCGCCGCGCATCGCGCATGCCATGGAAACCAAGCAGCGCACCCCCGTGCTGTGGCTCCATGGCCTGGAATGCACCTGCTGCTCCGAGAGCTTCATCCGTTCGGCCCACCCCCTGGCCAAGGATGTCGTGCTCTCGATGATCTCGCTCGACTATGACGACACGCTGATGGCCTCCGCCGGCCACCAGGCCGAAGCCATCCTCGAAGAGACGATCAAGAATTACGACGGCAACTTCATCCTGGCCGTCGAAGGCAACCCGCCCCTCAACGAAGACGGCATGTTCTGCATCATCGGCGGCAAGCCCTTCGTCGAGCAGCTGCGCCATGTCGCATCGCATTCGAAAGCGATCATCTCCTGGGGTTCCTGTGCGTCCTACGGCTGCGTCCAGGCGGCGCGCCCGAACCCGACGCGGGCGACCCCGGTGCACCAGGTGATCACCGACAAGCCGATCATCAAGGTGCCCGGCTGCCCGCCGATCGCCGAAGTGATGACCGCCGTGATCACCTACATGCTGACCTTCGACCGCATTCCCGAGCTGGATCGCCAGGGCCGGCCGAAGATGTTCTACAGCCAGCGCATCCACGACAAATGCTATCGCCGGCCGCATTTCGACGCCGGCCAGTTCGTCGAGCACTGGGACGAC
>JAYSCC010000648.1:0-1982 GCA_041915065.1 Zavarzinia sp. | reverse complement strand
GGCGACCAAGGTCGGCGCCCTGCCCAAGGGCAAGATCGTCGAGTGGATCAACAACTCCCTCTGATCCAGGATCGCCCGAAGGCCCCGGCCGCCGGCCGGGGCCTTTCGTTTGACTTTGACGGGCGGGCGCATCGTTGCTAAGAACGTCGCCTGCTCCCGGCGCGGGTGTAGTTCAGAGGTAGAACATCAGCTTCCCAAGCTGAGTGTCGTGGGTTCGATTCCCATCACCCGCTCCAATTCGCCGGAACCGCCGTGAGCCGTATTCCCCTTCTTTTCCTGCCCGGGCTGCTCTGCGACGAGCGGCTGTGGCGAGGCCAAGCCACGGCGCTGGCCGACATCGCCGATGCCCGTATCGCCGACCTGACGCAGGACGAGACGATCGCCGCCATGGCCGAGCGGGCGCTCGCCACGGTGGAGGGCGATTTCGCCCTGGCCGCGCTCTCCATGGGCGGCTATGTCGCCTTCGAGATCCTGCGCCGGGCGCCCGAACGGGTGCGCCGCCTGGCCCTGTTCGATACCGCCGCCGGGCTCGACGGGCCGGAGCAGGCGAAGCGCCGCAAGGCCGGACTCATGAGCCTGAAGATCGGCCGTTTCGTCGGCGTCACCCGGCGCTTCCTGCCCGAGCTGGTGCACGCCTCCCATGTCGACGGGCCGGTCGGCCGGACGGTGATGGAAATGGCGGAAAAGGTCGGGGTCGACGCCTATCGCCACCAGTTGCAGGCGATCCTGGGCCGGGTCGATTCGCGCCCCCTGCTGCCCGCAATCGCAGTGCCCACCCTGGTCGCGGTCGGCGACGGCGACCGCATCACGCCGCCGGCCGAAGCCCTGGCGCTCCACCGCGGCATTGCGGGCTCGACCTATCACGTCTTCTGCGACTGCGGCCACCTGCCGCCGCTCGAAAAGCCGGAGGAGACCTGCCGCCTGCTCCGCCACTGGCTGGCGGCCTGAGCGTCAGCGCGGCACCGCGGCACTCTCGATCGCACAGGCCTCGAGCATCAGGGTCAGCGGCCCGGGATGCGCGGCGGCGAAATCGACGACGGCCTGGACGTCACCATCCTCGATCCGCACGCCGTCCAAGCCGACGATGTGACAATTGCCGAGATCCGGCTGCCCCGACTGGCAGGCCGGCGCCGCCGGATCGCCGCAGCCGGTGACCACGACGGCCCAGCGCCGGCCGCGCCAATAGAGCCATTGCCGTTCGAGGTCGAGCCCTGCCACCCTGGCCTTCTCCGCCCCGGGCGGCGGCGGGGGCGGCGGCTGAGGCGGGCCGACGTCGGCGAGGGCCGGCAGGGCAGAGAGGCAGAGGGCGAGGACGATGGCGGAACGGATCATGGCGCGGCACCCAGGGGAAGGTCCCATCCTGCCATGACCGAGGCGGAAGCGCTGCTCTTCTCGATTGCGATCGAGGTGCCGGTGGCGGCCCTGGTGGCCGCTGCCACCCGCTGGGCGGTGCCTTGGCGGGCCGGGCTGGCGCTGGCGATCGCGACCGGGGTGACGCATCCCCAGCTCTGGGCGCTGGCGCTGCTGGCCTATCCGCGTTTCGGCTACTGGCCTTCGATCCTGGCGCTCGAGGCGGCGGTCGTGCTGGCCGAGGCGGCGATCGCCGGTTTCGTGCTCGGCTTGCGGCCCTATCGGGCGCTGCTGCTCTCGCTCGCCGCCAATGGCGCGTCTTTCGTCGTGGGCAAGCTGGTCTTCGGCTGAAGCCCGCCGCCGGCGATCAGGGCGAGCAGGGGCAGTTCGGCCCAGGCATGGACCGAGGCGAGAATGCCGTAGAAGCCCCGTGCCGCCGCGAAATCGCGGAGGAAGCCGCCGAAGGCGACGACGGAGCCGAGGGCCACCAGGCCGGCGAAAAGCGGCAGCCGCGGCCAGGGCACGAGGCCCCGCGCCCTGCCCTGTAACAACGGCAGGATCACGATGACGGCGAGATAATGCATTCCCTGCGCCGCGGCCGAGGCGGCGAAGAGGTCGAGCGCAGCCGGCCC
>JAYSCC010000647.1:1458-1985 GCA_041915065.1 Zavarzinia sp. | reverse complement strand
CCGGCCGACCGCCTCGGCCGCCAGCCTGTGGCCGCCCGAGGCGGCGCTCGCCCTCTTCGCCGGGGCCGGCTTCCCGCCCGGTCAGGCGCTCGGGTTGCTGCGCTTCGTCATGGCGACGATCGTCGGCACCGTACTGCGCGAAGCCGACGCCGGGCCCGGCTTCGGCACCAGCGAGCCCGACGTGATGGCCCGGCGCCGCGCCCTGCTCGAAGCCTCGGGCCTGCCCAATGTCGCCGCGGCGGCCTCCCATCTGGTCGCCTTCGACCGCGAAGCCACGTTTGAGCAGTCGATCGCTCTCGCCATCGCCGCCGTCGCCGCCCAGCGCCCGGTGTCGCCCGCCTTCAGCCCGTGATCGTCGCCCAGTCGAGGGCGAAGCGGGCGAGATATTTGCGCAGGCGGTCGGCGTCGTTGGCGCTGCTGCGGCGCGTGCGGGAGGCGCCGAACAGGGTGCGGCCGGCGTCCGACAGGCTGCGGCACCGGCGGCAGACGCGGATCGTCTCGGCGAGCTGGACCCGGTCGAAGAGATC
>JAYSCC010000647.1:0-1448 GCA_041915065.1 Zavarzinia sp. | reverse complement strand
GTCCAGGAGCCCGGCCAGCGGGTCGTTGCCCTGGTCCGGACGGTGTGACCAGAGGCGGCGCAGGCGTTCGATCTCCGCCTCGACGCCGGCGAGGTCGATGCGGCCCTTGGGGGCCAGGGTTGCCAGGCGGGTGACGCTCGCCGCGAGGTCGCGGAAATTGCCGGGCCAGGCGGCTTCGGCCGAGGTGGCGAAGGCGAGATAGCGCGTCCGCGCCTCCTTGTTGAAACTGGCGCGGTCGCCCTCGCGTTCGGCGAAACGGTCGAGTTCGTAGTCGAGATTGGGCTCGATATCCTCGCGCCGCTCCGCGAGGCCGGGCAGGCGGAAGGTCCAGAGGTTGAGCCGCGCATAGAGGTCGTCGCGGAAGTCGCCGGCAGCGACGGCCTGACCGAGGTCGCGGTTGGTCCCGGCGAGGAGCTGGAAATCCGAAGCCGCCTCCTTGTCCGCGCCGACCGGCAGGAAGCGCTTGTCCTCGATCGCGCGGAGGATCATGGCCTGTTCGTCGAGGCCGAGTTCGCCTATCTCGTCCAGGAACAGCATGCCCTTGTCGGCGGCGCGGAGCAGGCCCGGCCGGTCGGCGACGGCACCGGTGAAGGCGCCCTTGCGGTGGCCGAACAGGGCGGACATGGCATTGTCGCCGCGCAGGGTCGCGCAATTCACCTCGACGAAGGCGCCGCCGACCTGATGCTGCAACTTCTTCAGCTCGTAGATGCGCCGTGCCAGCAGGCTCTTGCCCGCCCCGGTCGGCCCCATCAGCAGGACCGGTGCGCGCGAGCGGAGCGCCACCCGCTCGATCTCGTCGACCATGCGGTTGAAGGCGGCGTTGCGGGTTTCGATGCCGGATTTCAGATAGGAGGTGCCCTCCGCCCGGGCGGCGCGGAAGCGGGTCGCGATACTGTCGTAACGCGAGAGGTCCAGGTCGATCACGCTGTAGCGGCCGGCCGGGTCGACCTCGCCGCGCACCGGATTGGTCTGCAACAGGCGGCCGGGCAGGAAACGCGCCTCGGCCAGCAGGAACAGGCAGATCTGCACCACATGGGTGCCGGTGGTGATGTGGATCAGGTAATCCTCGGCCTCCGGATCGAAATGCTCGGCCCGGGCGAAGTCGAGCAGCTTGCCGTAGACCTCCTCGAAGTCCCAGGCGTCCTTGAAGTCGAGCAGGCGCTTCTCGACCCGGGTCTCGGGCGAGACCGAGGCGACGTCTTCGGCGACGAAATCGGCCAGGCGCTGGTGCGGCGTGCCGTGGAGCAGGATCAGCCGGTCGACCCGGAGATCCTCGTGCATGGCGAGGCCAACGGTCGGCCGCCACTTGTTCCAGCGCGACGGCCCGAATTTGGAAGCGTCGAGCGTCGAGCCCAGGAATCCGATCACGGTCAGCGGTTTCATTCTTAGATTATAGGATAAATTCCGATCTTTGAATATCGGATTGTTCCGCTCCGTCAATGCGGCGT
>JAYSCC010000646.1:0-1988 GCA_041915065.1 Zavarzinia sp. | reverse complement strand
GCGGATGCCGAGGGCGAAGAGCAGGCGCGGCAAGGTGATGCGGCGCCGTTCCGCGATCGCGGCGAAGAGGTTGCGGGCCGAGAGCGAGCCCCAGCCGTCCCGGTTGCGGAGCGGGGTCAGGCTCTCCGCGTCGCGCTCTTCCAGGCGGAAGATGTCGCCGGGGCCGCGGATCAGGCCCCAGTCCCACAGCGCCTTCACCTGTTTCTCGCCCAGGCCCTCGATGTCGAAGGCCTGGCGGCTGACGAAATGGCGGAGCCGTTCGACCGCCTGTGCCTCGCAGGTCAGGCCGCCGGTGCAGCGCCGGACCGCCTCGCCCTCTTCGCGGAGCGCCAGAGAGCCGCAGACCGGGCAATGATCCGGGAAGACGAAGGCTTCGGCACCCGTGGGGCGCAGGGCCTCGATCACCCGGACCACCTGGGGGATGACATCGCCGGCCCGCTGGATCACCACCGTGTCGCCGACGCGGATGTCCTTCCGGGCGATCTCGTCTTCGTTGTGGAGCGTCGCGTTGGAGACGATGACGCCGCCGACCGAAACCGGCACCAGCCGCGCCACCGGGGTGAGCGCCCCGGTGCGGCCGACCTGGATGTCGATCCCTTCGAGCAGGGTCTGGGCCTGTTCGGCCGGGAACTTGTGAGCGACCGCCCAGCGCGGCGCCCGCGAGACCATGCCCAGGCGGTCCTGCCAGTCCAGCCGGTCGACCTTGTAGACGACACCGTCGATGTCGTAGTCGATCGCCGCCCGCTCCGCCTCCAGGCGGCGGAACACCGCCATCACCCCGTCGATGTCGCGGGTGAGGCAGGAACGCGGGTTGAGCGGCAAGCCGAAGCTGCCGAGCCATGCCATGCATTCCGCCTGGGTCGGCGGCAGGGCGCCGGAAACCTCGCCCCAGCCGTGCAGGAAGAAACGAAGCGGCCGCGCCGCTGTGATCGCCGGATCGAGCTGGCGGAGCGAGCCGGCCGCGGCATTGCGCGGATTGGCGAAGATCTTTTCCCCCGCCTCGGTTTGGCGGGCGTTGAGGGCCAGGAAATCGGCCTTGCCCATATAGACTTCGCCGCGCACTTCGAGGATGTCCGGCGCGCCCTTCAAGCGCTCCGGAATCGCCGCGATAGTGCGCACGTTGGCGGTGACATTCTCGCCCTCGCGGCCATCGCCCCGGGTCGCGCCCTGCACGAGCAGGCCCCGCTCGTAGCGGAGCGAGAGGGAGAGGCCGTCGATCTTCGGCTCGGCATAGAGCGCCACTTCCTCCTCCGCATCAAGGCGGAGGAAATTGCGGATGCCGGTCACGAAGGCGCGCACGTCTTCCTCGGTGAAGACTTTCTCCAGGCTCAGCATGGGCTTGGAGTGCAGGACCTTGTCGAATTTGGCGACCGCCTGACCGGCCACCGCCGTCGTCGGGCTGCCTGCCTTCAGCGCCGGATAGGCTTCCTCGAGTTCGAGCAGGCGGGCGATCAGGCCGTCATATTCGGCGTCCGTGACCGTCGGCGCGTCCTCCTCGTAATAGCGGCGGTCGTGCTCCCGCACCTCGGCGGCAATGCGGGCGTGTTCCGCGGCGGCGGCTTCGGGAATGCCGGTCATCGGGCGGCCTTCAGCAGGGCGTCGGCGGCGGCGCGGGCGGCCGTGGTGATTTCGGCGCCAGACAGCATTCGGGCGATCTCTTCCCGCCTGGCTTTGGCGTCCAGGGGCGCAACGCCGGTGCGCGTCACCTCGCCCACCGTCTCCTTGGCGATCTGGAGGTGGTTGCGGCCGCGCGCCGCCACTTGCGGGCTGTGGGTGACGACCAGGACCTGAGCCCCCTGGGCGAGGCGGGCCAGGCGGTCGCCCACGGCATCGGCGACGGCGCCGCCGATACCGCGGTCGACCTCGTCGAAGACCATGGTCGGCGCCGTGCCGGCCCCGGCCAGCACGACCTTGAGGGCCAGGATGAAGCGCGCCAATTCGCCGCCCGAGGCGATCTTGACCAGGGCACCGAAGGGCGCCCCCGGATT
>JAYSCC010000645.1:0-2009 GCA_041915065.1 Zavarzinia sp. | reverse complement strand
GCTGCTCCGCGTCCGCGACGACACGGAAGAGATCGCCAAGATCGAGCAGATGCCCAAGATGGAAGGGCGTCAGATGACCATGGTGATGGCGCCCCGCTGAGGCTCCTCCCCCGCGACGACCGAACTCGGCCGTAAATCGAATCCCGCCGCCCGCAAGGCCGGCGGGGTTCGTGCTTTCACATGGTGCCGCCTGCGATCGTTGCCGCCTGGGAAACGATCTCTTCCCGGGAAGCGGGATTTTTAACCGCCGCGGCCAGGGCCATATTGGCATCACGTGATCAGAGGAGATGCCCATGAACCCGGAGAAGCTGCCCCCCAAGACGCCCGCCCTGCGCCAGGTCGCCGCCCTGGTGCGCGGCCAGCGGACCTCGGACGGTGCCGGCGTGCGCCTCACCCGCCTGCTCGGCCATGAGACGGTCGAGGCCGCCGATCCGTTCCTGATGCTCGACCATTTCGATACCGAACAGGCGAGCGACTATATCGGCGGCTTCCCGGACCATCCGCACCGCGGCTTCGAGACCGCGACCTATATGCTCGAAGGCCGTATGCGCCACGGCGACAATGCCGGCCATTCGGGCGTCATCGGCACCGGCGACGTGCAGTGGATGACGGCCGGGCGCGGCATCGTCCATTCCGAGATGCCGGAACAGACCGAGGGCTTGATGCGGGGCTTCCAGCTCTGGGTCAACCTGCCCGCGCGGGACAAGATGGTGCCCGCCCGCTATCAAGAGATCCCGGCCGCCACCATCCCGGTCGAGACGCGCGGCAATGGCACCACCGTCAAGGTGATCGCCGGCACCACCGGCCAGGGCACCCGCGGGCCGATCGAATCGGGCGCCACCGCGGCCCATTTCTTCGACATCCGCCTGGCCCCGGGCGCCAGCATCGAGGAAGCCCTCGATCCCGGCCTGAACGCCCTTCTGGTGGTCTATGACGGCTGGGTGCGAGTCGCGGGCGAGAAGACCGTGCCCGCGGTCAATGTCGCCCTGCTCGGCCCCGGTGAGCGGGTCACCATCGCCAATGCGGGCGAGGAAGACGCGGGCGTCCTGCTGATCGCCGGCCGGCCCCTGAACGAGCCGGTCGCCTGGGGCGGCCCCTTCGTCATGAACACGCGGGACGAGGTGCTGCAAGCCGCGCGCGACTATCAGGCCGGGCTGTTCTGAGCCACGCCGAAGCGCCGCCGATAATCGCCGGGGGTCAGGCCGACCAGTTTCTGGAACAGCTTCCGGAACGCGGCCGGGTCCTGGTAGCCGACCGCGAAGGCGATGCTGTCGACCGCGTCGCGCGTCGCCTCCAGCCGGCGGCGCGCCTCGGCGACACGGAGGTGCTGGCAATATTCGACCGGGCGCAGGCCGGTCGCCCGGCTGAAGCGGCGGAGGAAGGTGCGTTCCTCGAGCCCGGCGCGGGCCGCCATCTCGGCGACCGCGACCGGGCCGAGCGCCGCCCCGCCGGCCAGCCAATGCTGGACCTTGAGCACGGCACCGTCGCCATGGCGGAGCCGGGGTTCGAAGGGCGCGTAATAGCGCTGCTCCCGCCCCGGCGGATCGATCAGCAGGAAGCGCGCGGTCGCCAGCATCGCCGCCGGCCCCAGGAAGCGCGCGACCAGCAGGAGGCCAAGGTCGGTCCAGGCCATCACGCCGCCCGCGGTCACGATATCGCCCTCGTCGATCAGCAGGCGGTCGCAATCGACCGTCAGCGCCGGATGGCGCGCCGCCAGCTCGTCGCCATAGCTCCAATGGGTGGTGGCCCGCCGCCCGTCGAGGAGCCCTGCGCCCGCCAGCACGAAGGCCCCGGCGCAGACCGAGCCGAGCAAGGCCCCGGCGCCATGCGCCCGGCGCAGGAAATCGGCGATCGCCGGGCTCGCCACCGGCGGTTCCCCCAGGGCCGGCGGCGCCACCACGGCGGCGAGGGCATGGGGCAGTTCTGGATCGCTGTCGAAGACACAGGCCGGCACGCCGTCCGGCCCGGGCTGCCAGTGGCTGATGCGGAGTGTTGAGCCGCCTCCCTCC
>JAYSCC010000644.1:0-2011 GCA_041915065.1 Zavarzinia sp. | reverse complement strand
GCCGCCGAAACGTCGGCCCTTCCGGGTCTCGACGCCGCGGCGGCACAGACGATCCGGAGCGCGGCAGCAGCGGCGGTGCGCAAGTCGCCGGCGGGCGGCGGCGGTGCCGCGTCGACCGCCGTGCCCGGCGCCCTGAAGTCCGGCGGCAGGCTGACCACGGCCGGGGTACGCGCCGTCGCCGCCAAGGTCGCCGAGGTGATGCAGGCCACCCCGGCGCTGGCCCAGGACTTCCAGAACATGCGCCGGCTCGGCACCGTCTATTTCTATCCGGGGCTGGACGGCGGCCAGATCGGCCTCGTCTGCTCCATGGCGTCGAGGAACGGGGTGCCGCGGGTCTACTTCATGCCCACCGACCGGGCGAGCGACGCGGCGCAACTGGCCCATTTCCTGAAAACCTGCAGCGAAGGCTGGAGCGACTCGCGCTTCAGCCCCTGGCACCTGCTCCGGCGCCTGTTCAGGCGTTGAGGAAATTCAGGCGCTGAGCGGCTTCAGGCGAAGACCGGAGTCCGGCCGAGGGCGAGGAATTTCTCGCGCCGTTCGCGCCGGATCGCATCGCCGTCCTTGCCCTTGAATTCGGCGAGCGCGGTCGAGATGGCATGGCCGACCGAGGCGATGGTCGCCTTGGGATCGCGCTGGGCGCCACCCAGCGGCTCCGAAACCACGGCATCGATGACGCCGAGCTTAATCAGGTCCTGCGCGGTCAGCTTCAGGGCGGCAGCGGCATCCTGCGCCCGTTCGGCCGAACGCCAGAGAATCGAGGCGCAGCCCTCGGGCGAGATCACGGAATAGACCGCGTGTTCGAGCATCAGCACGCGGTTTGCGGTGGCCAGCGCCACGGCACCGCCCGAGCCGCCCTCGCCCACGATCACGGCGACCAGCGGCACCTTCAGCTTCAGGCACATCTCGGTCGAGCGGGCGATTGCTTCCGACTGGCCGCGCGCTTCGGCCTCGATGCCCGGGAAGGCGCCCGGGGTGTCGATCAGGGTGATCACCGCCATACCGAAACGGTCGGCCAGTTCCATCAGGCGGATCGCCTTGCGATAACCCTCGGGCTTGGCCATGCCGAAATTGTGGCGGATGCGGCCTTCGGTGTCGGCGCCCTTCTCGTGGCCGATGACCATGACCGGCCGGCCGCGGAAGCGGCCCATGCCGCCGAGGATCGCCTTGTCGTCGCCGAAGGCACGGTCGCCCGCCAACGGCACGAAATCCTCGATCAGCATCTTCACATAGTCGTTGAAGCGCGGCCGCCCCTGGTGACGGGCGACCTGCGTCTTCTGCCAGGCGGACAGCTTGCCATAGGTCTGGCGCAGCAGAAGGTCCGCCTTCACTTCGAGCCGGGCGACATCCTCGGCGATCGAAATGCCCGGCGTCGCCGGCATGGCCTGCAGTTCCTTGATCTTGGCTTCGAGCTCCGCGATGGGCTTCTCGAAGTCGAGGAACATCACCATGGTTCAAACCTCATGCGGCCGGGACGGCATTGCGGGGGTGGGGTTACTCCGGAACCCCACCTTTGGCAATCACTTGTTGGCGATGCGGTTCGCCTGCTGGACCAGCGCCTCGGCCTGGCGGATCGACGCGAGATCGATCAGTTTGCCGTCGAGCGAGACCGCGCCCTTGCCCTCGGCCTTGGCCTGTTCCATGGCTTCCAGGATGCGGCGGGCCTTGATCACTTCCTTCTCGGGCGGGGTGAAGACTTCGTTGGCGACCGGGATCTGCTTCGGGTGGATCGCCCATTTGCCTTCGCAGCCGAGCACGGCCGAGCGGGCCGCCTGGGCGCGGTAGCCGTCCGAATCCGAGAAGTCGCCGAAGGGGCCGTCGATCGGGCGAAGGCCGTTGGCGCGGGCCGCGACCACCATGCGGGCAACCGCATAATGCCACATGTCGCCCCAGTGGCGGACGCGCTCGCCCGCTTCGTCCGGATCGGTCAGCACGGCATAGGCCGGGTTCGGACCGCCGATCTGGGTCGTCTGGGCGCGGGTCGAGGCGGCATAGTCGGCGACACCGAAATGCA
>JAYSCC010000643.1:0-2018 GCA_041915065.1 Zavarzinia sp. | reverse complement strand
GGGCCGTAGAAACCGCCCATGAAGGCGGCCAGCTCGTTCCCGAGTTCCTTGCCGCCGATGGCGACGCCGCTGGCGGCACCAGCCGCCATGGCGCCTGCAGCACCGAGGACGAGGGCAGCACCCGCCCCGACGATGGAAATGCCCAGCAACATCCGCGTTCCTCCCGTTCAGGCGCCGCTATTCATGGAATGGCCGTTGCCGGCGCCGCACGCCGCAGGCGCCGCCGTCAGCATCTCGCGCTCGATCTGGACGCAGGCTTCGGCGACGATGCGGGCCTTCTCGGCCTCGCCTTGGCCCGCGAAAATTTCCCGCGCCTCGGCATAGGCGGCGCGGGCGAGCGCCAGGTTGCGCGGATTGCCGCCTTCCGGGCGTTCCGGATCATCGGGCAGGTTCCACAGGCAGTTCGCCTTGTTGGCCAGCGTATTGGCGTATTCGCCCGGCATGTCGGCGCGGGTGCGGACGCGCAGCGCCTCGTCATAGGCATCGAGAGCGCGCAGGTTGTTCTCGACCGCGTGAGACGACGAGGCATATTGCAGCGCGTTGCCGAGGTTGTTCTGTAACATTGCATATTCCACCGGGTGATCGACCAGGTTGATCACCTTGAGGCCTTCCTCGAAGGCCTGGACCGCCATCGCCTCACGCATCTTCGCCCGTTCGTCGCTCATCGGGATCGACAGGAAGGCGGTCGCCAGATTGTTTTGCAGGATGGCGAATTCGGCCGGGAATCGGACACGGTCGAAGGTGCGCAAGGCCCGCTGATAGGCGGCGATCGCATCGGTCAGGCGGGCGCGGCCGAGACCTGCCAGGTTCTGCAGGGTGACGCCCAGGTTCATTTCCGCCTCGGCCACTTCCTCCGGCCGGCCGAATTGGGCGAGCGTCGGCAGGGATGCCTCGAAGGCGCGCCGCGCCGCTTCCAGCGAAGCACTGCCTTCCGCCGGCAAGGCCTGGAGCGCGGTGCCCCGCCGGGCACCGATGCGGGCCGTCAACAAGGGATCGTCGGCCAGCGCCAGGGCACGATCGTAAAGCTCGATCGCCGACCGCAGGGCATTGGCCGTCTTCGGCCGGCGCTGCAAGCCCATGGCGATTTCCATCAGCATTTCCGCGCGTTCGCCGGGGCTGGCGGCCGGATCTTCGGCCGCTGCCAACGCCGCGCGCACTTGATCATCACTGTGATCGGCGGCCATACGGATCCTCCCTGCTCGAGGGTTGCTCGGGCTCATTTTCTTTTCATAATGATAATCACATTTACTCAATCTTGTCCATGACGGGTGCGAAGATCCCGTCGATGCGCAGACCCATGTCGTTCTGGTCCCAAGCCGCGGCAACGTCCCATTCGCCGTCCTCGGCCAGGCCCTGCTCGCGGAAGAAATCGGGTGCCGCGACCACGCGGTCGCCGGCACCATTCCGTTGCTTCACCAGATAGCCACCGCCACCAGCGAAACGGACCGGCAGGACCAGCAGCCCGTCGTCCCGGCGCAGCAGGACGACGGCGGCGAGACCGGCGAAATAGCGGTCGAAAACGGCGGCGGAGAGATGCAGGCTGCCCCGGCGGATCGCCACCGCGACACTCATGGTGCTCCTCCAGGGGGTGTTCCTCCCGTCAGGTCGCGGATGCGCGCCGCAACCTTGTCGACGGCGGCGGCGACCGGCGGCGTCAGGCCGACGCCGAAGTCGAGGTCGCCCGCCTCGATCAACAAGACCGTGACCTCGGCCGGGAAATCGGCGCCGTAGATCCGCCGCCCGGCATAGAGGGCATGGTCCCAGCGGAAGTCGTGCAGGGTGATGCCCGGGCGATGCGGTGCCGCCAGCACCTCGCCGGGCACTTCGAAGACGGCGCCGGGTTCGGCCCCGCTGCACGCCGCGTCGACCACGATGAGCCGGCGACAGCCGCGCGCGGCATAGAGCACGGCCATGCCGTCGGTGCCGGCGTCGAAGAGGCCGACCTCGCCGGCGCCGCCCGCCGCGCGCAGCCGCGCGATCACCGCCGGCCCGGCGCCGTCGTCGCGCCGGTTGGTGTT
>JAYSCC010000642.1:0-2021 GCA_041915065.1 Zavarzinia sp. | reverse complement strand
CTCGGCCGGCTGCGTCTCGGCCGCCTGCCGCGCTTCCAGCGCCTGAGCGACGCCTGGCAGAGCCGCTGGGCCGACCGCGCCTGGCTCGCGCTGCTGGTCTTCGCCGCCACCTATGCGGCGCTCAAGGCCGGCAGTTTCGTGATCGATGCCGTTCCGCTCTCGGAAGGACTCACGGTGATCGGCCTCGGGCTCCTCACCATGCTGCGCGTCGTCGTCCTGCTGGCACTCGCGAGCCTGCTCTGGGTGCCGCTCGGGGTGATGATCGGGCTTCGTCCCAGGCTCGCCATGCGGCTCCAACCGCTCGCCCAGTTCCTGGCGGCGGTGCCGGCCAACATCGTGTTTCCCTTCGCCGTGGTGCTGATCGCGCGCTTCGACCTGAACCCGGACATCTGGCTGAGCCCGCTCATGATCCTGGGCACGCAGTGGTACATCCTGTTCAACGTAATCGCCGGCGCCTCCGCCTTCCCGCGTGACCTCCGGGATGCCGCCGCCAACTTCCGCGTCGGCGGTTGGCGCTGGTGGCGCAAGGTGATGCTGCCCGGCATCATGCCCTATTACATAACCGGGGCGATCACAGCAGGCGGCGGCTCGTGGAACGCCGCGATCGTCGCCGAAGTGGCGAGCTGGGGCTCGACCACGCTGACCGCCCATGGCCTCGGCGCCTATATCGCGCAGGCCACCGTGGCGGGCGACAAGGCGCGCATCGTGCTCGGCGTCGCCGTCATGTCGCTCTTCGTCATCCTGTTCAATCGCGTGCTGTGGCGGCCCCTGTTCGACCGCGCCAACCGCTTCAACTGAGGCCAGCGCCATGACCGATCTTCGCGAAACCGCCGCCCCCCTGGTCGAGGTGAAGGACCTGCGGCAGGTCTACCACAAGGGTGACGCCCCCGATCTCCTGGTGCTCGACGGGGTCGAGCTGACTATCCGCGAGGGAGAGATCGTCGGCCTGCTCGGCCGTTCCGGCTCCGGCAAGTCGACCTTGCTCCGGATCGTCGCCGGCCTGCTGGCACCGACCAAGGGCGATGTCCGCTGGTGCGGCAAGCCGGTCGAGGGACCCGGCGAAGGCATCGCCATGGTGTTCCAGAGCTTCGCCCTCTTCCCCTGGCTCACGGTGCAACAGAACGTCGAGCTGGGCATGGAAGCGCTCGACATCGGCGCGGCCGAGCGGCGGCGCCGGGCCCTCGCCGCGATCGACCTGATCGGCCTCGACGGTTTCGAGAACGCCTATCCGAAGGAGCTTTCAGGCGGTATGCGCCAGCGTGTCGGCTTTGCCCGGGCGCTGGTCGTGCATCCCCGCCTGATGCTGCTGGACGAACCCTTCTCCGCCCTCGACGTGCTGACCGCCGAGACGCTGCGCACCGACCTGATCGACCTCTGGATCGAGGGACGGCTGCCCGTCCGTTCCCTCCTCATGGTCACGCACAACATCGAGGAAGCGGTGCTCATGTGCGACCGCGTCCTGCTTTTCTCAAGCAACCCGGGCCGTGTCGCCGCCGAGATCATGATCGACCTGCCCCACCCGCGACAACGCCTGGACCCGGCCTTCCGCGAGCTGGTCGACGACCTCTATGCCCGCATGACCAACCGCGCCCCGGCCATGGGCGAGACGTCGCGAGCGGTCGACGAGGGCATTCCCGGCACCGGCATCGGCATGATCCTGCCCCGCGTCTCGACCAACGTGCTGGCCGGCCTGATGGAGACGCTGGCAGCCAAGGCGGACGGCAGGGCCGACCTGCCCGACCTCGGCGCCGCCCTCCAGCTCGAAGTCGACCAGCTCCTGCCCATCGCCGAGACGCTGCAACTGCTCCGCTTCGCCGAACTGGCCGACGGCGACATCACCCTGACCGACGACGGCCGGCGTTTCGTCGATTCCGAGGTCGACGAGCGCAAGCATCTCTTCGCCGACCATCTGCTGACCTATGTCCCGATCGTCGGCCTGGTGCGCCGGGTGCTCGACGAGCGCGCCAGCCACCGCGCCCACCGCCGCCGCTTCACCGAGGAGCTGGAGGATTTCATGTCCG
>JAYSCC010000641.1:0-2025 GCA_041915065.1 Zavarzinia sp. | reverse complement strand
GACGAACTGATCACCGCCCACCGCGACCTGCCGCAGTTGATGCCCTTCCTGCACCTGCCCGTGCAGTCCGGCGCCGACCGTATCCTCGAAGCGATGAACCGGCGCCACACGGCGGACGACTATCGCCGCATCATCGAGCGCCTGCGCGCCGCCCGGCCCGACCTCGCGTTGTCTTCCGATTTCATCGTCGGCTTCCCGGGCGAGAGCGAGCGGGAATTCGAGGCGACACTGGCACTCGTCGACGAGATCGGCTTCGCCCAGGCCTATAGCTTCAAATACAGCCCGCGCCCCGGCACCCCCGCCAGTGGCATGGCGGATTCCCTGCCCGAGGCGGTGAAGGCGGAACGCCTGGCCCGGCTCCAGGCCGTGATCGCCGAGGGTCAGCGCCGCTTCAACGACGCCTGCATCGGCCGCACCCTGCCCGTGCTGTTCGACCGCCCGGGCCGCCATGCCGGCCAGATGGTCGGCCGCAGCCCCTATATGCAGGCGGTCCATGCCGAAGTGCCGGCCCACATGGCCGGCCAGATCGCCGAGGTGACGATCACCTCGGCCCATCCGAACAGCCTGGGGGGCCGCTTGGCGGATCCCACCGAGGCGGCGGCCTGAGCCCGCGTCGAGCGCCCATGGCAGGCCTGAAAACCACCTCCGTCGCCGGCGACAGCCGCCGGCCGCTGGTCGTCGACTTCCCCGACAACCGCCTGTTGTCGCGCCTGTTCGGCGAGCACGACCTGCATCTTGCGCGGATCGAACGCGCACTCGGCGTCTCGGTCTCCTCGCGCGGCAACCGGATCGCCATCACCGGGGATCCCACCCAGGCGGCGATCACCAAACGGGCGCTGCGCGATCTCTACCGCCGGCTGGAGAGCGGCCTCGACATCGGCCCGGGCGACGTCGACGGCGCCGTCCGCCTGGCCGAAGCAGCCGAAGGCGAGGAGGCGCCGGCCAACGCCCCCCTGCCCGGCATCCGTACCGGACGGCGCACCATCCTGGCCCGCACCCCGGCCCAGGCGACCTATCTCGAGGCGCTCGGCCGGAACGAACTGGTGTTCGGCCTCGGCCCGGCCGGCACCGGCAAGACCTATCTCGCGGTCGCCGTCGCGGTCGCCATGCTGCTCGACCGGCGGGTCGATCGGCTCGTGCTGTCGCGCCCCGCCGTCGAGGCGGGCGAACGCCTGGGCTTCCTGCCCGGCGACATGAAGGAGAAGGTCGACCCCTATCTCCGCCCGCTCTACGACGCGCTCTACGACATGCTGCCGCAAGGCGAGGTCCAGCGCCGGATCGAGACGGGCGAGATCGAGATCGCGCCGCTCGCCTTCATGCGCGGCCGTACCCTGGCCAATTCCTTCGTCATCCTGGACGAGGCGCAGAACACCACGACCGGCCAGATGAAGATGTTTTTAACGCGCCTCGGCGAGAATGGCCGCATGGCCGTGACGGGCGACCCGAGCCAGATCGACCTACCGCCGGGCGTACGCTCGGGCCTGGTCGAAGCGATCGAAACCCTGGACGGTGTCGACGGCATCAGCCTCTGCCGCTTCGGCGAGGGCGACGTGGTGCGGCATCCGCTGGTGACCCGGATCGTGCGCGCCTATCGCCTGCGTGAGGAGGGCGGCCGCTGATGGCCTCCACCATTTCCCCGACTGCCGCCGCCGAGGGTACCGAAGCCTCCGACCTGCAACGCGCCCGCGCCCTGCTCTCGGCGACCGCGATCCGGGCGCTCGCCGAAGACCGCTGGACGCGCTGGCGGCCCTGGCTGGACGCCCCGCTGTTCGCCCTGGTGGTGATCGCCATCACCCTGATCTATGCCCCGGCCGGGCAGAAGGAGCGGCCGATTCCGCCGCTCGATTCGATCGCCTCCGAGACCGTGCGCGCCGAACGCGCCGTCGCGGTCGAGGACAAGGCGGCGACCGAGGCCCGCCGGGCCGCCGCCGCCGCGGCCAGCCTGCCGGTCTACGACTATGACCCGGATCTCTACCTCGGCCTCTCCAAGCGCGTCACCGACGCGATCGAGACCATGGGAGTACG
>JAYSCC010000640.1:0-2038 GCA_041915065.1 Zavarzinia sp. | reverse complement strand
ACCCGACGCGGCTGTGACCCGGCGGAGGTCGGCGAAGGCCCGGACCGAGGGCACCATGGCCAGTGCATAGTGGCGCACCAGCCAGTCGACGCCGCGGTAATTCTCGCCGACGGCATTGCCCGGGCTCGCCACCAGGATGGCGAAGGGGATGCTGGCCAGCGGGCCGTTGGCACTGGTGACCAGGGCAGTGACACCGTCGAGATCGGCCGCTACCGGGCCGAGCAGGGCGTCATAGAGCTGGTTCGCCTCGGCGACGGGGAAGGCGGCAATGCCCTTCTTGCCGGCGGTAACGCCCTTGCGCAGGGTCAGCACGGCATCGCCCAAGGCCTGGTCACCGGCATCGATGCGCCAGACCCGGAGCCGGTCGCCGCGGACCAGGAAGCCATAGGTGGCATTCTCGGCCGTGGCGAAGGCGACCACCGCCTCGCCCGGTTTCAGCAGCTTCTGCAGATCGGCCGCGGAAACCGGGGTCGCCAGCACCTGGCGATAGCCCGACGAGGCGGCCTGAAGGGTCGAATCCAGGCCGCGTCCCTCGGCCTCGACCGCGGCGAGCTGGTCGCGGAGACCGCTGATCGCCTTGACGTCGCGGATTTCCTCCGGGGCGGAGAGGGCGCGGTTCAGTGCGGCCACCAGAGCATAGCGATTGCGCTCGTTTTCCTGCTGGGCACGGATCACTTTGCCGACCGCCTGGTCGCCCGCGGCGAGGCGGGCGGTCGCCAGGCTCACCGTGCGGCTGGTGATGCCGGAGCGCATGAGCTGCATCGCCTCGAACATTTCGACCGAGAGAGCGTCGCGCCGGGCCGGATCGGCCGCGGCGATGGCCGAAGCGGTGTCGAGGAAGCCGATCAATTCGCGCGGGCGGACTTCGGCATTGCGGGCCTTCAGGATGGTGAAGCCGCGGCGATAGGCATCGAGCGCGGCATCACCCTGGCCGGCGGCATAGAGCACCCGGCCGAGGCCCAGGCGGGCCAGGCCTTCGGGCACCGAATCCGGCAGGATCGAGGCCCAGAGGTTGACCGCCTCGCCCTGCTGGGCGACGGCGCTGGCGCGGTCGTCACGCGCGGACGCGATGGTCGCCCGCGTCTCCAGGAACTGGGGCAGCCACCAGGGCGGCGCCACCCGGCTGTTGCGCACGATGCCGATCGCCTGATCGACCGCCGCTTCCGCCTCGTCCAGTTTGCCCATGCGGAGCTGCAAGGCGGCTTCGGTGTGCAGGCTCTGCGCCACGTCGACCGCCAGCACCGAGGCGGAGACCCCGGCATAGGAAATGAGGTCGTCATTGCCGCCGGGTGGGGCACCGGCCACGGCGCCCTCCCGCTCCGCCGCCTGGCGGCGTGCCGCGGTGGCGCGCTGGGCGAGGCCGAGGGCGACGTCGAGCTTGTTCTGGTTGGCGGCATCGATCGCCCGGTAGCTCAGCAGGCGCGGCGTGTCGGCCGGATTGGGGCTGGCGGCGGCCAGGCGCTCGGCCTCGTCGAAGACTCCGGCCGCCTCGTCGAAGCGGCCCTGGTTGGACAGTTCGAGGGCGACATGCATCAGGGGATCGGCGCTGCTCGGATCGTCACTGCCGATGGCGCTCGCCTGGGCCAGCAGGGCTTTCCGGTAATTCTCTTCGGAGGCAGCGAAGTCCTGCACCGTGTCCTGATATTGGGCAGTCGCCATCGCCGTGTAATAGGCATTCAGCGTGTCGGCGCCGACCACGGGCAGGCCGCTGGCGCCGCGGATGAAGGCGATCGCCCGCGATTCGGCGCTGGTACCGCCCAGGGCGGCGCGGCCGAGGGCGGCCTGCATGGCCCGCTCGACCACCGGCACCGCGGCCGGAATGCCGTCGGCCAGGAACAGCTTGCCGTCGGCGGTGGCGGCGAAGGCCACGACGGGGAAACCGCCGCTGCGCAGCCGGCACTGCATGAGCAGGCCGTCGATGTCGCCGGCAAAACGGGTCGCCGTGGGGGCGGCGCAGGTCATGCGGGAATCGACCTCGGACCGCCATTCGCCCTGGCGGATCGCGCTCTCCGGCGTCTCACCGCCGGTGAGCGCGGTC
>JAYSCC010000639.1:0-2045 GCA_041915065.1 Zavarzinia sp. | reverse complement strand
GAGGATCCCCGCCTCGCGGACGAGAAGCTCCGCCTCGTCGCCAAGGCGATCGAGGCCCGCGACTTCACCTGCATGGTGGAGACGGTCAATGCGGTCGAGGCCTGGCTCGGCTCCCTGCCGGGACACGCTTACGCCAATGTGCGGCAACCGCCGCTCTCCACAATCAATCTCGCCCACATGATGCCGCTCTCCGCGGTGTGGGCGGGGCCGGAACGGGACGAGCATCTGGCAGCGCCCCCACTGCTCTTCGGCAAGACCGAAGGCTCGACCCCGTTCCGGTTTTCTCTGCACGTCGGGGACGTCGGCCATGCCCTGGTGGTGGGGCCGACCGGCGCCGGCAAGTCGGTGCTGCTCGCCCTCATGGCCCTGCAGTTCCGCCGCTACGAACGCGCCCGGATCTTCGCCTTCGATTTCGGCGGCTCGATCCGGGCCGCCGTGCTCGCCATGGGCGGCGACTGGCACGACCTCGGCGGCCGCATCGCCGGCGAGGCCACCACCGCCTTCCAGCCTCTCGCTGCGATCGACGATACCGCGGGCCGCGCCTGGGCCGCCGACTGGCTGACGGGCATCCTGCGCCGCGAGGGCGTGCCGACCACACCGGAGGTCAAGGAACACCTCTGGTCAGCCCTGACCTCGCTCGCCTCCGCCCCTGTGTCCGAACGCACGCTGACCGGCGTTTCGGTGCTGCTGCAATCAGCCAGGCTGAAGCAGGCCCTGCGTCCCTATTGCCTGGGCGGTGCCTTCGGCCGGCTGCTCGATGCCGACAGCGAGGATCTCGGCGATGCCGATGTCCAGGCCTTCGAGATCGAGGGCCTGATCGGCACGGCCGCGGCGCCCGCTGTACTCGCCTATCTGTTCCACCGGATCGAGGCCCGCCTCGACGGCTCGCCCGCGCTGATCGTGATCGACGAAGCCTGGCTCGCCATCGATGACGACGACTTCGCCGGACAGATCCGGGAATGGCTGAAGACGCTCCGCAAGAAGAACGCGAGTGTGGTCTTCGCCACCCAGAGCCTTGCCGACATCGATGGCGCCGCGATCGCGCCCGCCATCATCGAGAGCTGCCAGACCCGCCTGCTGCTGCCCAATGCCCGCGCCGTCGAGCCGCAGATCGCCGCCATCTACCGCCGCTTCGGCCTCAACGACCGGCAGATCGAGATCCTCGCCCGGGCTATCCCCAAGCGCGACTACTACTGCCAGTCCCGGTCGGGCAACCGCCTGTTCGAACTCGGCCTCGGCGAGGTGGCGCTGGCCTTCACCGCGGCCTCGTCAAAACCCGATCACGCCGCAATCGACGAGGTGCTGGCCACAGTCGAACGCGACGGCTTCGCCGAAGCCTGGCTGCGCCGCCGCGGCCTCGACTGGGCCGCCGACCTGATCCCTTCCCTCGACAATCTCAGCTCCGATGAGGTGACGCCATGACGCGCCGCTCCCTGATTGCCGCCAGCCTCGTGGCTGCCGTCATGCTGGTGCCGCCGGCGCGGGCCGCCTGGATCGTCTTCGATCCCTCGAACTATGCCGAGAACGTGATCCAGGCCGCGCGGGCGCTGGAGCAGATCAACAACCAGATCCTCTCGCTCCAGAACGAGGCACAGATGCTGATCAACGAGGCGCGCAACCTCGCCAGCCTGCCCTATACAGCGCTCCAGGAGCTTCAGTATTCGGTCCAGCGCACCCAGTCCCTGCTGATGCAGGCGAAGAACATCGCCTACGACGTTCAGCAGATCGACCAGGCCTTCGCGACGACCTATGGCACGGCCCAGGTCTCGGCCACTGACCAGCAGCTGATCGACGGCGCCAGGGCCCGCTGGTCCAATACCGTGGCCGGGCTTCAGGATGCCATGCGGGTGCAGGCCGGCGTCGTCGGCAATATCGACACCAACCGGCTCGAGACCGCCGCTCTGGTGGGCGCCAGCCAGGATGCCGCCGGGGCCTTGCAGGCCACCCAGGCCGGCAACCAGCTCCTGGCCCTCCAGGCCCAGCAGCTCGCCGACCTGACCGCCGTGGTGGCCGCCAACGGCCGGGCCGATGCCCTCGCCGAGGCC
>JAYSCC010000638.1:1065-2049 GCA_041915065.1 Zavarzinia sp. | reverse complement strand
CATTCGGCTTGCAGCCATTTCCGCAAATGCTTCATCGAGCGCGCCCGCGCCCGCTCCAAGGCGGCGGAAATCGTCGTCGCCAACCATGCCCTGGTCATGGTCCAAGCGGCCCTTGCCGGCGATGCCCGCGAACTGCCCACGCGCTATGTCTTCGACGAGGGGCACCAAGTCTTCGATGCCGCCGACGGCGCCTTTTCCGCCCATCTGACCGGGGCCGAGACGGCCGAGCTGCGCCGCTGGATCCGCGGCGCCGAGGCGGGTCACCGCAGGGCCGGGCGCGGCCGTGGCCTCGATCGCCGCATCGGCGACCTGATCGCGGGCGACGAGAGTGCCGAAACCGCCCTCGACGAAGTGCGCCGCGCCGCTGCGCAGCTGCCGGGCGAAGGCTGGCTCGGCCGGATCGCGGCGGGCGGCGTCTCGGGGGCGGCCGAAGCCTTCCTGGCCGAAGTCCGCCGCTTCGTCTCGGCCCGCGCGACCGACAAACGCGGCGGCTTCGCCCTCGAAGCAGCACCGCTCGACCCCACACCTGAACTGCTCGACGCCGCCGATGCGGTCGACGGCCTGCTGCGCCGCCTGCTCGAACCCGCCGCCGCCCTGAAGACCCGCCTCGCCCAGCGCCTCGAAGCCGGCATCCGCAGCCTCGACCGCCGCCTGGTGCAGCCGGTCACCGCCTGGCGCTCCATGCTGCGCACGCTCGGCGAGGAGACGCCGGCCCAATTCGTCGACTGGCTGGCGATCGAGCGCGAGCATGGCCGCGAATTCGACGTCGGCCTGCACCGCCATTGGCTCGATCCGACCACGCCCTTGACTGGTGCCCTGCTGGAGCGCGCTCACGGCGTGCTCGTCACCTCGGCGACGCTCCGCGATTCAGGGCCGAGCCAGGCGGACGACTGGCACACGGCCGAAGTCCGCACCGGTGCCGCCCATCTGATCCTGCCGGCCAAACGCGCCAGCTTCGCCTCGCCCTTCGATTATGCGGCGGAT
>JAYSCC010000638.1:0-1055 GCA_041915065.1 Zavarzinia sp. | reverse complement strand
CGCGCGTGCTGATCGTGAACGACGTTCGCCGCGACGAGGCGGACGAAGTGGCCGCCGCCTATCGCAGCCTGTTCCTGGCCGCGGGCGGCGGCGGCCTCGGGTTGTTCACCGCGGTCGAGCGGCTGCGCCGGGTCCATGCCAGGATCGAAAAGCCGCTCGATGCCGCCGGCATCCGCCTCTATGCCCAGCATGTCGATCCGATGGACATCGGCACCATGATCGACCTGTTTCGGGCGGAAGAGAACGCCTGCCTGCTCGGCACCGATGCCGTTCGCGACGGCGTCGACGTGCCCGGCCGGGCGCTCCGCCTGATCGTCTTCGACCGCGTGCCCTGGCCCCGGCCGAGCCTGCTGCACCGGGCCCGGCGGGAGGAATTCGGCGGTGCCGCCTATGACGACATGCTGGTCCGCCTGAAGCTCCGCCAGGCCTTTGGGCGTCTGATCCGCCAGGCGGGCGACCGCGGCGTCTTCGTCATGCTGGACGCCATGACCCCGAGCCGCCTGCTGCCTGCCTTCCCCGACGGCGTCACCGTCTCCCGGGTCGGCCTCGCCGAGGCGGTGACGACGGTCAAGGGCTTCCTGGCACCGTAGCGGGGGGCACCGTAGAAAGGCAGACCTCGCGCACGCAATTGCGCAGCCAGCGGTGGCCAGGGTCGGCCTCCATCCGCGGGTGCCAGAACAGCGACAGGGTGAAATCGACCTGGCCGAGGGGCAGCGGGAAGTCGTTCAGCCCCTGCCGCAGATAGGCGGTGTGGCGTTCGGGCACGCTGGCCACCAGGTCGCTGGTCCGGACCAAGGCCAGGGCTTCGGAGAAAGTGCCGACCACGACGGCGACCTTGCGCACCAGGCCCTGGCCAGCGAAGGCGGTGTCGATCGAACCCTGTTTCAAGGCCCGCCGCGCCACCAGGACATGGTCGGCCGCGGCATAGAGCGCCGGGGTCACCGGCCCCCCGGCCAGCGGATGGCCGTCCCGCACCACGCCGATGAAACGGTCGCGGAACAGGGCTTGGGCGCGCAGCTCCGGCCCCATGTCCTTGCCGAGCACGCCGGTTTCCA
>JAYSCC010000637.1:0-2055 GCA_041915065.1 Zavarzinia sp. | reverse complement strand
TTCGAGACCCTGGTCGAGGCGGGCTACGCCCCCGAGATGGCCTATTTCGAGTGCCTGCACGAAGTGAAGCTGATCGTCGACCTCATCTATGAGGGCGGCATCGCCAACATGCGCTACTCGATCTCGAACACCGCTGAATACGGCGACTATGTCACCGGCCCGCGGATCGTGACCGAAGAGACCAAGAAGGAAATGAAGCGCGTCCTCGAGGACATCCAGACCGGCCGCTTCACCCGCGACTGGATGCTGGAAAACATCGCTGGCACGCCGTCCTTCAAGGCCACCCGCGCCCTCCAGGCCGAGCATCCGATCGAGGAAGTGGGCGCCAAGCTGCGCGCCATGATGCCCTGGATCACCAAGAACAAGCTCGTCGACAAGGCCCGCAACTGAGCCTTCGGCGACCGCCGGTGGAAGGCCGCGGCCCCGCGCCGCGGCCTTTCGCATTTGCAGCGCAGGCCCGTCACATAAGCCATTGAGCCGCGGCCAATGAGTCTTTAAAGAAGAGCGCAATTCGACGGCAGGCCGTTTGGGATCCCGTCTGCCATCCACCGGAGTGATCTTTCGATGTTCTCGAAGATGCTCGGCGTGTTGTCCGCCGACATGGCTATCGACCTTGGTACCGCCAATACGCTCGTCTATGTGAAGGGCAGGGGCATCGTCCTCAACGAACCCTCCGTCGTCGCGATGGTGAGCAATCGCGGCAAGAAGCAGGTTCTCGCGGTGGGCGACGAGGCCAAGATGATGCTGGGTCGTACCCCCGGCAACATCGAGGCGATTCGTCCCCTGCGCGACGGCGTCATCGCCGACTTCGAAGTCGCGGAAGAAATGATCAAGCATTTCATCCGCAAGGTGCACAACCGGCGTTCCTTCGCCTCGCCGCAGATCGTCGTCTGCGTGCCCTCGGGTTCGACCGCGGTCGAGCGCCGGGCGATTCAGGAATCGGCCGAATCGGCCGGTGCCCGGAAGGTCTATCTGATCGAGGAACCGATGGCGGCGGCGATCGGCGCCAACCTGCCGGTGACCGAACCGACCGGCTCCATGGTCGTGGACATCGGCGGCGGCACCACGGAAGTCGCCGTGCTCTCGCTCGGCGGCATCGTCTATTCCCGCTCGGTCCGCGTCGGCGGCGACAAGATGGACGAGGCGATCATCGCCTATATCCGCCGCAACCATAATCTCCTGGTCGGCGAGGCTTCGGCCGAGCGAATCAAGAAGGAGATCGGTTCGGCCTGCCCGCCCGAGGACGGTCATGGCCTGACCATGGAGATCAAGGGCCGCGACCTGATGAACGGCGTGCCGAAGGAGCTGATCATCAGCCAGCGCCAGATCGCCGAGAGCCTGGCCGAGCCGGTCTCGGCCATCGTCGAGGCGGTGAAGGTGGCGCTCGAGCACACGGCCCCCGAACTGGCGGCCGACATCGTCGACAAGGGTATCGTGCTGACCGGCGGCGGCGCCCTGCTCGGTAACCTCGACCTCGTGCTGCGCCATGCGACCGGCCTGCCGGTCTCGATCGCCGACGACCCGCTCACCTGTGTCGCGAAGGGCACGGGCCGGGCCCTCGAGGACATGAAGAACTTGCGCCATGTCCTGACGCAGGCTTACTAATTCTGGTCTGACCATCGTCTTCGGGGGCATGTCCCCCCATAGGACTTCGTCGTGCGCCAATCGCAGCAGAGGGTGAACAGCTTGGCGGCACCGATCAAGGTGCTGGCGCAGCGATTCGCCTTTCTGGCTCTCCTCGTCCTTTCGGTCGGGCTGATCATCCTGGGCAAGGTCGATTCGATGCTGGTCGAACGCGGCCGTGCCTTGGTGGTCGACCTGGCGGCGCCGGTGCTCGACCTCGTGGCCAAGCCGCTGGCCAGCGTGAAATCAGGCATCGCCGCGGTCGACACCTGGTTCAATCTCTACGAAGAGAACCAGGCCCTGCACGAGGAGAACGAGCGCCTGCGCGCCTGGGCCTCGACCGCGCGGCGCCTGGCGATCGAGAACGCGACCTATCGCGATCTCCTCCACGTCCGGACCGAGCCGCAGGTGCGCTTCGTCACCGCCCGCATC
>JAYSCC010000636.1:0-2064 GCA_041915065.1 Zavarzinia sp. | reverse complement strand
AACCTTCTTGTCGCCTTGGCCGGAGAGGGCGATCAGGTCCAGGAGTTCGTCGGCGCGCTTCCGCCGCTCCGCCTTGCCCTGGCCGCGCACTTCGAGGCCGAAGGCGATGTTGTCGGCGACCGACATCAGGGGGAACAGGGCGAGGTTCTGGAAGATCATCGCGGTCGGCCGCTTGTTCGGGCCGATGCCGCGCATGTCCTTCGCCCCGATCAGGATCCTGCCCTCGGTCGGCTCCATGAAGCCGGAGACGAGGCGGAGCAGGGTGGTCTTGCCGCAGCCCGACGGCCCGAGGAAGGAGAAGAATTCGCCCGCCTTGATGGTCAGGGTCGCATCGCGCACCGCCACGAAATCGCCGAAGCGCATGGTGACGTGATCGATCTCGACATCGGCGGTCATCGGGGCCTCGCTCGACTTCAAAAGATGCGCCCACCCCCTCACCCTGTCCCTCTCCCCGCAAGCGGGGCGAGGGAACGCCGCTCAGCCCCCTCGCCCCCGAAAGGGGGAGAGGGTAGGGGTGAGGGGGAAGGCTCTATGCCTCAGGCCGCCAGGTAGCGGTCCTGATACTCGTTCCGCTTGGCGACATACCAGGCCGCCTGGGCCGGCCACCACCAGAGCTTGTCCAGCGCGTCCTTCGGATAGGCGTCAGTGAAGAACTTCGAAGCCGACTCGGGCAGGAACTTGTCGGCACCCTTGGCCACCGGGTTGAAGGCCAGGGGGGCGACATAATCGGCCGAATTCTTCGGCTCCAGGAACCAGTTCATCCAGGCATAGGCCTGGTCGACGTTCTTCGCCTTGGAGGTCAGGCAGAAGCCTTCGAGCCAGGCGAAGGCGCCTTCGGACGGGGCCAGATAGCCGATGTCCTTGCCGTCCTTGATCAGAGCGGCGGCGGTCTCGTCCCAGTTCTGGCCGATCACGCAGCCGTTCACGGCGTAAGCCGCGGTCGCTTCGTTGCCGTTCGACCAGAACTGGCCGATGCTCGCCTTGTGGGCGACGGCGAACTTCAGGATCTCGTCCCAGATCGCCTTCATCTTGGCCTCGTCGGCGAAACCGTCGAGGAAGGGATGGGGCAGCTTGCCCTGGGCGTCGAGATAGCGGCCGATGCCGGCGAGGGCGGAATGGCCGCGCACGCTGACCTTGCCCTTGTATTCGTCCTTCCAGAGGTCGCCCAGCGAGAAGCCGTAGGAGATCGGCGCCTTCTTCTTGTCGAACAGGATCGCCTCGGTGCCCCAGTCGGCCGGCGACATGTAGCGCGCGCCGGTGCCGACGCCCGCCTTGCCGGCGGTGCCCGCGGCCGGGCCGGACAGCATGTTGTCGACCTTCAGCTTCTTCTCGTCGATCGCGGCGACCAGGTTCAGCTCGACATAGTTCGAGACGCGGTCGACGGTCGGCATGATCACGTCGAAGCCTTCGCCGTTGGCGGCCTTGAGCTGGTTCAGCAGCTCGTCGTTGGTGCCATATTCGGTCAGCGCCACCTTGATGCCGGTGTCGGCTTCGAACTTCTTCAGAAGCTCGGCCGGGAAATGCGAGGACCAGGCAAAGACGCGGACTTCGCCCGACGACGCCAGCGCGCGGCGCGCCACATAGGGGGCGGCGACGGCGGCGACGCCGGCCACGGCAGCCGATTTCAGCAGGATGCGCCGGTTGAACGCAGCGGCGGCGGACAAGGTCTTGTCGGTCATAGTGGAGAACCCTCCCAACTTGTTGGGTCATCGCATGTTACAGGGGCGACGCCAGACATTAGGCTGTTGCCGTGACCGCCGTGTGACAAGCAAATCCTGTGGCGCGATGCGGTAATTTGATACCGCGCTGCGGCGAATTACGAGTGGCTCGCAATTCCTCGGCCGCCGTCGCATGATCCCGGAAAAGGCGAAAGGTGGTCGGCGGCATGTCTTATCGCGTGATGGTGTCCGAGCGTCCGGGCCGGCCGTTGATCCGTTGCGAGCGTGGCCGGGAGGCGCTGCCGGCGGGCAGCATCCGGATCAAGGTCGGCGCCTGCGGCGTGTGCCGGACCGACCTCCATCTGGTCGACGGCGAATTGCCGGTGCGGAACGACGTGGTCGTGCC
>JAYSCC010000635.1:0-2066 GCA_041915065.1 Zavarzinia sp. | reverse complement strand
GGTGCGATCCACGGCCGCCTGCTGACCGCCTGGGCGACCGCGGGCATCGTCGGCCCCGTCGTGGTGAACTATATCCGCGAGGCACAGATCGCCGCGGGCATCCCGCGCGACCAAGTCTATGACTTCACCATGTATATCCTGGCGGGCTTCCTGGCAGCCGGCCTGGTCGCCAATGCCCTGGTCCGGCCGCTGCACGAGAGCTGGTTCATGCCGCCCGAGGCGATCGCCGCCCTCGAGGCCGAGGGCCGCAAGGCGAGCGAGGCGGTGGCGACCGGCTCCTTCGGCATCGGCCGGGGCGGCTTCGACCTGCCGGCCGCGCTCGCCTGGGCGGCGGTCGGCCTCCCCCTCCTGTGGGGGATCTGGACCACGCTGCGGAAGACGGCGGCGCTGTTCAACTGAGGCCGGGCGGGGAAGGGCCGGCCGCGCCCTTCCCTACCGGATGGCGGCGTCGAAGCGCCGCTCGAAGTCGACCTTGGCGGCGCAATCCTGCAGGGCGGCCGCCATGGGCGATTGCGGCACTCGGTCGGAGAGCACGAGGCCTATGAGCTGGCGGTGCGACGGCTCCACCATCTCGCGCAGCGCCAGGTCTTCGGCGCCGCCGAAGACGAAGGCGAAAGTGTGGGGCACGATGGCGCACCAGCCGCCGTTCCGCAGGTGCGAGGCGACACCGAGGAACGAATTGGAGACCACCTTCGGCCGGATCTCCAGCCCGGCACCGGCGGCGACGCCGTCGAGGATCCGCCGGTTCTGCATGTCGTCGGAGAGCAGGCAGAGCGGCTGGGTCACGGCGTCGGCCCAGGTGACCGCCATCCGCGCGGCGAAGGGATGTCCATGGTGGCAGGCGAAGAGGTAACGCTCGCGGTAGAGCGTGAGGCAGCGCACATTCTCCAGCGGCTCGTTGTCGAGATAGGTGAGGCCGCCGTCGATCTCTAAATTGTCGAGCCCGCGCTGGATCGCCCGCGACGACATGGAGCGCACCTCGATCGACGCCAGGGGATGGCGCGCCTGGAACTGTTCCGACAGGAAGGAGACGGAGGGCATTGCCGCCGGGATCACGCCGAGGCGCAAGACCCCGGCGAGACCCTTGCGGTTGCCGCCCAGGTCGTCGTGCAGGCAGTCGTAGTCGGCCAGGATCTGGCGGCCCCAGCGCAGCACCTTCTCGCCCTCGGCGGTCAGCGCCAGGAAGCGGTGGCCGCGCACGATGAGGGCGATGTTCAGGTCTTCCTCGAGCTTGCGGATGGCGTGGGACAGAGTGGGCTGGGTGATGTGGCAGCGCTCCGCCGCCCGGCCGAAATGCTGCTCTTCGGCGAGCGTCACGAAGAACCGCAGGTGCCGGATCAGCATGTTTCCTCCCCTGTCCCGCCCGGCGCTCCGGCCGGCCTCTTCGGGTTCCCGTCAACTGATATAGATGGTGCCGAGGCCCATGTCCCGCAGCACGCGGCGATAGGCGAGCGATGAGCGGTCGGCCGCGATATGGGCTTCCTCGTTGGCGTCGAGGGGCAGGTCCTCCGGCGTCTGGGATTCGACCAGCAGGCGGTCCTCGTTGAAAATGTCGAGGTTGAAGGCGAGCACCTGGTCGAGCGAGCCGGTCTTGTCGAAATTCCGAGCGATCGGGCAGAACAGCCGCGTCTTCCGGGCCGAGACCGGCGTGGCGCAATTGAGGATCCAGAGGCGCCCGCCTTCCGGGAAATGCACGATCAGCCTGGCGATGAAGGGCGGGAAGACCTCGAACGCCCGCAGCCACTCGAAATCCGGCGGCGCCAAGTGCTGCAGGCCGTGCGGGAAATTGCTCATCGAGCTGAGATATTCGGCCTTGAAGGCACGCGCCGTCTTCTCGACCTTGTAGGTCGGCACCACCGGGTTCTCCCGGCTGGCGAAAGTGCCGGTATGGGCCCAGGCGAAATGGGCGACGTCGAGGAAGCCCTCGACCTGGCGTCCGGCCGAGGCGGCTATGTCGATGGTCGGCGCCATGATCGGCTGGAACGCCGGATCGTCCCAGGCCTCGAATTCCGGCAGGACTTCCTCGGTGCCGTTCAGCGTGGTCCAGATCAGACCGTAACGCTCGA
>JAYSCC010000634.1:0-2078 GCA_041915065.1 Zavarzinia sp. | reverse complement strand
CACCGCCCTCGCCGCCGCGGCGGAGCGGAGCCAGCGCGTGCTCGGCAGCAGCGAGGCGATCCTGCAGATGACCGCGGATTCGGGCTTTCGCACCGAAGACAGCAAATTCATCGATGCCGTGGTCGAAGCCGCGCGCGCGGTGGAAGCCCGGATCGAGGCCGCACTCGGCGCTGGCGAGATCGGCTTGGCCGATCTCTTCGACAAGCAATTGGTGCCGATCCAAGGGACCGACCCCGTCCAATATATGACGCGCTATATCCCCTTCCTCGACCGCACGGTCCAGCCCTTGCTCGACCGCCTGCTCCAGTTCGACGGGCGCGTGGTGTTCTGCGCGCCGACCGATCACAACAGGCTGATCCCCAGCCACAATCCGCAGTTCAGCAAGCCCCAGGGCCGCGATCCGGTCTGGAACGCCGCGAACAGCCGGAACCGCCGGCAGTACCGCGACAAGACGGCGGCGGCCATCGCGGCAAGCACCAAGCCCTTCCTGTTGCAGACCTATCGCCGCGACATGGGCGGCGGCGTCTTCGTCCTGATGAAGGATGTCTCGGCACCCATCACCGTGCGCGGTCAGCATTGGGGCGGCGTCCGCCTCTGCTACCGGGCTTGAGGCGACCGGCGTAACTCGCCGCATCCGCCCGGCGAACCTGCCTCATGTGTAGTGTTCGCGGAGGACGGGATGGCGGAGAATAGACTGGCCGGCGCTGGCGGCATCGATCGGCGGAGCGTGCTGGCGGGGGCCGTTGGCGCCCTCGCGGTGGCCACTGCGCCCGGCCCGTCCCGGGCCGCCACGGGCCTGAAGGCGCTCGCCTTCGATGGTTTCGCGCTGTTCGACCTCCGTCCCGTTTTCGCCCGGGCGGAGCGGGTCTTCCCCGGCCATGGCGAAGCCCTCGCCGCCGCCTGGCGTACGCGCATCTTCGACTATACCTGGCTGCGCACGGCGGCCGGGCGCTATGCCGAATTTCCCGTCTGCATCGATGGTGCGCTCCGCTTCGCCGCTGCCTCGTTGGGGCTCATCCTCGACGAGCCGTCGCGCCTCGACCTGCTCGCGGGCTTTGCCGAGATCAAGGCCTTTGCCGACGTGGCGCCGGCCCTGGCGGTTCTGAAGGCGGCCGGCCTCCGTCTCGTCGTCCTGGCCAATCCGACCGAGGCGATGCTGGCCCGCGCGGTCGCCAATTCCGGGCTGGACGGTGTCTTCGACGCCCTGCTCTCGACCGACAGGGCCAAGACCTACAAGCCCGATCCGCGCGCCTATGCCCTGGGCACGGCGGCACTCGATCTAGCTCCTGCCGAGATCGGCTTCGTCGCCTCCGCCGGCTGGGATGCCACTGGCGCCGCCTGGTACGGCTACCGCAGCTTCTGGGTCAATCGCGGCAACGCCCCGGCCGAAGGATTGGACGCAGGGGCCGAAACCGTGGTGCCCGATCTGGCGGCACTGGCCAGCCAGCTCACGGCCTGATCGGAACCCGGCGCGAGCAACCGGGTTGATCCCGCGGGCCCGCCAGGGGGGCGAGGCCCGAGGGGGATCTGCACCATGTTCCGGCGTCTTCTGCCGTTTGCCTTGCTCTGCCTGCCACTCGGCGGCTGCGTCACCTGGGAAAAGCCGGGGGCGACCGATCTCGATCGCCAGGTCGACACCAGCGCCTGCAATGTCGAGGGTTACAACCGCTATCCGCAGGCCCTGGAGAGTTACCTGGCCGAACCGGCCCATTGGGAGCCGACGGTCGAGACCTGCTCCGAGGACAAGAAGAAGAAAACCCGCACCTGCACTACGAGTGGCGGCTATTGGGTGCCCGACCGCTACGAGACCCGCGACCTGAACGACGAACCGCGCCAGTCCGTCTTCGATAGCTGCATGTTCCGCAAGGGCTGGCACCAGGAGCAGCACTGAGCGGGCCGGCGTCGCCGAGCACCCAACGAAAACGGCCGGACCTTTCGATCCGGCCGTGCCCTTCGCGGGTTTCCTCGAGCTTATTTCATGGTCGGGATGGCGAATTCCGCGCCCGAGCGGATGCCGGTCGGCCAGCGGCTCGTGACCGTCTTGATCTGGGTATAGAACTTCACGCCCTCGGTGCCGT
>JAYSCC010000633.1:0-2082 GCA_041915065.1 Zavarzinia sp. | reverse complement strand
GGCGGCACCTCGGATGCGCGCTTCATCGCCCGCTATTGCCCGGTTATCGAATTCGGCCTGGTGGGCGAGACCATGCACAAGGCCGACGAAAAGGTCCGGGTCGAGGACCTGGAGCGCCTGAGCCGGATCTATCACGAGATGCTGCATCGCTTCTTCCGCACCCGAGGCTGATTGCCGCAGGTCGCTAGTAGTAAGAATGATTCGCAATTATAGTGGGTCCCGTCAAGGAGACCCGACATGGCCGTTCGCCGCCGCGACCTGCTGAAGGCAGGCACTATCGCCCTCTTCGCCCTGCCCCTGAGCGCCCGCCTGAGCCGCGCGGCACCCGTCGGCCTGGTCCTGGAGGCGAAGTCGCGGCCCCTGCAACTGCCGACCTGCAGCGCCCCGACCACGGCCTGGACCTATGCCGAGCAATGGCCGCTCGAACTGCGCATCCGCCATGGCGAGACCTTCCGCGCGACCTTCCTGAACCATCTGGCCGAGCACAGCTCGATCCACTGGCACGGCTTGCGCATCCCCCAGGCGATGGACGGCGTGCCCTATGTGACGCAGGACCCGATCCAGCCGGGCCAGAGCTTCGCCTATGAATTCACCCCGCCCGATCCTGGATTCTTCTTCTTCCATCCTCATTGCGACGACATCACCGCGCTGGCCCATGGCCTCGCGGGCGTGCTGATCGTCGAGGATCCGCGGGAAGACGGGCTGTTCGACCTCGACCGCACCCTCGTCCTGATGGATTGGCGGGTGAAGCCGGACGGCAGCTACGACACGATCACCAGCGACAAGACGGCCGCCCGCGCCGGCACCTTCGGCCGGCTGCGCACCACCAATGGCCAGATCGCGCCGAGCCTGAGCGTGCGCCCGGGCAGCCGCGTGCGGCTTCGCTGCATCGGTGTCGACGCCTCGCGCATTCCACTACTCGACGTCGTCGGCGCCGAGGCCAAGGTGATCGCGACCGACGGCAACGCCTGCACGCCCTTCGCCCTGCCCTGGCCCCTCGGCCCGGCCCAACGGGCCGAGATCGCCTTCGTGGCGCCGGCCGCCGGCCAGACCGTGGAATTACAGGACATTTGGCAATCGACCCCGGTCACCCTCGCCCGCATCGTCAGCAAAGGCGAGCCGATGCCAGCGGGCGACTCCCGCCCTCTGGCCCTGCCAGCCGCCGTCCTGCCCGAACCGGACCTGGACAAGGCCGAACAACTCCGCCTCGACCTCGGCGCCGGGGTGAGCGATCCGGCGATCGAGGAATTCGTCAAGCTGATCGGTGGTGCCGGCGAGATCTGCTCGACCCAGCGGGTGTTCTGGTCGCTCAACACCAAGGCTTGGCCTGGCATGGGCCCGGGCAAGCTACCGGAAGCCCTGGCCCGGCTCGAGGCCGGAAAATCCTATGTGATCACGATCTTCAACGGCACGCCGCACCGCCACCCGATCCACCTGCATGGCCATACCTTCAAGGTCTTGGACAACCAGCGGGCCGACGTGCCGGTCTATTGGGCCGACACCGTGCTGGTCGAACCGAAGGAGCGGATCCGCATCGCCTTCGTCGCCGGGCTGCCGGGCAAGTGGATGGTCCATTGCCATATCATCGAGCACCAGGAAACCGGCATGATGGGCTATTACGAGGTGGTATAGGCCGATCGAGATGCAGATTCGCGACGCCGGGCCCGAGCATGTCGAGGGCATCCTGGCGATCTACAACGATGCCGTCGCCCATTCGACGGCAATCTGGAACGAAACCCTGGTCGATGCCGCCAACCGGGCGGCTTGGCTCGCAGCCCGGCGCCAGGCCGGCTATCCCGTGCTGGTCGCGGTGGGCGACGGCGGGAGCGTGCTCGGCTATGCCAGTTTCGGCGACTGGCGCGCCTTCGACGGCTATCGCCACACGGTCGAACATTCGGTCTATGTCGCGGACGACGCCCGCGGGCGGGGCATCGGGCGCGCCCTCATGATCGCTCTGATCGAGCGGGCGCGGGCGCTCGGCAAGCATGTCCTGGTGGCCGGGATCGAGGCCGGCAACGAGACGTCGATCGCCCTCCACAAGAAGCTCGGCTTCGAACATGCCGGCCTGCTGCATCAGGTCGG
>JAYSCC010000632.1:0-2083 GCA_041915065.1 Zavarzinia sp. | reverse complement strand
GCCAGGCCGCCCATGAGATCGGCGATGGCGCGTTCGACCGTCGCCCGCGGCAGGACGAAGCCGAGTGCCGTTGCCGCATCCTCCAGCGCCGTCAGATGCTGCGCCAGGCGGAAGGCCCGGCCGTTGAAGACGGCGATCGTCTCGAACACGCCGTCACCCAGCAGCAGGCCACGGTCGGCGGGATCGAGCGGGATCGGCCCCTGGTCACGCAATTCGCCGTCGAGCCAGATCATCGCGCCGCCTCCAGGAAATTGCCGAGCAGGGCATGGCCCGCCTCGGTCAGGACAGATTCGGGATGGAACTGCACGCCGAAGGTCGGGTGGCTCTCGTGTTCGAGCGCCATCACCTCGCCTTCGGCCGAACGGGCGGTGACGCGGAGCGGCGCCGGGACGTCCGGCGCCACCACCAGGGAATGGTAGCGGCCGACCGCGAGCGGCTGCGGCAAGCCGTCGAACAGGCCCCGCCCCTCGTGCTCGATCGGGGTCGCCTGGCCGTGCAGCGGCCGCGTGGCCCGCACCACCGTGCCGCCGAAGGCCTGGCCGATACATTGGTGCCCCAGGCAGACGCCGAGGATCGGGATCGTGCCCGAAAAGCGCCGGATCAACTCGAGGCAGACCCCCGCCTGGTCGGGCGCGCAGGGCCCGGGTGAGAGCACGAGGGCGTGGGGCGCCAGCGCCGCCACCTCTTCCGCCGTGATCGCGTCATTGCGTACGACCCGGACCGCCTGCCCCAGTTCCTCGACATAGCGGGCGATGTTGAAGACGAAGCTGTCGTAATTGTCGATCAGCAGGATCATGGCGCCGTCCCCCCGGTCGCAGCAAAGATGCGCGCTGCCTTCACCATGGTCTCGCGATATTCGGCCGCAGGATCGGACAGTGCGGTGATGCCGCCCCCGACCTGGAAACGCGCCTTGCCGCCGGCCAGCGTCAGGGTACGGATGGCGATCGAGAAATCCGCCGTGCCGTCGAAGCCGAGATAGCCGATCGAGCCACAATAGATGCCTCGCGCGCACCCCTCGATCGCGCCGATCAGTTCCATCGCCTTGGGCTTGGGCGCCCCGGTGATCGAACCACCGGGGAAGGCCGCGGCCAGCAGGTCAAGGGCGTCCAGGCCGGGCCGGAGGACTCCCGTCACGGTCGAGACCATGTGGGAGAGGCCCGCATAGGCTTCGATGGCGCAGAGTTCCGGCACCTGCACCGAATGGGGCAGACAGACGCGGGAGAGATCGTTCCGCAGCAGGTCGACGATCATCACGTTTTCCGCCCGGTCCTTGGCCGAGCCGGCCAGGCGGGCGGCATCGGCGGCTTCATCGCCGGTCGCCGCGATCGTGCCCTTGATCGGCCGCGCCTCCACCCGGTCGCCCGTGACCCGGAAGAAGCGCTCGGGCGAGGAGGAAGCGATGGCGACCTCGCCGAAGCGGAGGAAGGCAGCGAAATCGCCCGGGTTGAAGCGCCGCAGCCGGTCGTAGAGCGCGAGGGCGTCGAAGCCGTCGGGCAGATCCGCCTCGAAGCCCTGGGCGATATTGGCCTGGAACAGGTCGCCGGCCAGGATCGCCGCGATCACCCGCTCGACCGCCGCCTTGAACACCTCCGGCCGCCACTCCGCTTGCCATGTGAGGCTCAGAGCTTCCGGCAGCGGCGGTGCCGGCCCGTCGAGCAGGCTGCGAATTCGGGCCGCCCGCCCGGCCGGCGCCCAGGGCATCAGGCCGGTGAGCAGGAAGGCTTCGTCCCTTCCGTGGTCGAAGGCGATCAGCCAGTCCGGCAGCACGAAACGGGCCTGGGGCAGGCGCTCGTCGAACAGTGGCTGGCGCTCGAACAGGCGTCCCGCCTCGTAAGCCAGGAAGCCGAGGGCGCCGCCCCGGAACGGGAGACCGGGCGCTTCCGCCGGTTTGCCGAGCGCCAGGATGCGACGAAGTGCCGGCAAGGGCGGCCCAGCCACCGGCGCCCCGCGCCAGAAGGCCGAGCCGTCGCGGATCTCGAACAGCGGGTGGCTGCCGGCGGTCAGAAAGGAGAAGCGGCCGAGGCCCGGATGGCGCAGCGCCGAGTCGAGAAAGACGACGTCGCCGAGCGGCGCCAAGCGGCGC
>JAYSCC010000631.1:0-2085 GCA_041915065.1 Zavarzinia sp. | reverse complement strand
ATCGAGGCTTCGAGTTCGATCCCTTCGGCGCGCGAGGTGCCGGCCAGGTTGATCGGCATGATGCCGCCGCCCGACGCCGGGCCGCTGGAGATCAGGTTCTCGGTCACCTGGCGGAAATAGGTCAGGCCCAGATGCGCCTTGCCGTTCAGGAAGCCCTGATCGACGCCGGCATCCCAGCCCCGGCCCTTCTGCGGCTCGAGATCCGGATTGCCGCGGAAGCTGCCGTAGAAGCCATAGAGCTGGGTGATCGTCGGGTCCTTGACCCCGGTGCCGTAGGACGCGTGGAATTTGGTGTCGGTCGCGGTGACGTAATAGGCCGCGGTCAGGCGATAGGTGGTCGAATCCGCGAAAGTGTCGTTCCAGTCGTGGCGGACGGCGCCGGTCAGGCTGAGATCCTGGAACAGGCCGAGCTGATATTGTCCGACCAGGCTCGACTGGCCGATGTCCTTGTCGAGGTCGGTGCCGAAGATCCCGGGCGAAAAGATGCGCATCTCGTCGTCCCGGTGCTCGGCCGCCAGCGTGATCTGATGGGTGGCATCGGCGAACTCGGGCGTCTCGAAGGAATAGTCGCCCTGGTAGTCGTATTTCACTGTCGTGCCACGGGCGGTGTAGGTCACCAAGCCGTCCTGGGCATTGTCGAAACTGTCGTTGTCGTTGTTGAAATAGCTGATGCCGAGGCGGTTGCTGAAATGGCCGTCGAGCAGGGAGAAGCGGGTCTGGCCGCGGGTGAAGAATTCCTTGCCGCGGTCGCCGGTCTGATCGTCGATCAGGGTCTGCAGGTTGGTGGCGGGGTCGACGATGGTGGCGAGGTCGCCCTCGCGGCGGAATTCGGTCTCGCGCGCCACGAAGTCGAAGCCCAGGTTGGGCAGCGGGTCGAGGCCGAGCTTGGCGTAGGTGGTGCCGTTCCGGTAGCCGTCGTCTTCCGAATTGCCGCGCCATTTGGCGGCCACCGAGGTGCCGCTGGTGACGTAACCCGAGGCGCCCACCAGGAAATTATACTGCTCGCCACCGCCGGAGACGGAGACGTTGCCGGCCGCGGTATTGTCGGTGCCGCCCTCGGCGCTGATGGTCAGGCGCGGCTTGCCGGCGCCCTTCCGCGTCACGATGTTGACCACGCCGCCGACCGCGTCCGAACCGTAGAGGGCGCTCTGCGGCCCGCGCAGCACTTCGATCCGCTCGATGTCCTGGGTCAGCAGATGGCCGAAGTCGAAGGTGGAGTCACCGGCCGGATTATTGACCGGCACGCCGTCGATCATCACCAGGGTCTGGTTCGCTTCCGCGCCCCGGATCGAGATCCCGGTCAGATTGCCGACCGGGCCAGAGCGGTTGACCGAAACGCCGGGGATCAGACGGAGCGCGTCGGAGAGGACACGGATCTGCTTCTGTTCCAATTCTTCGGCGGTGATCACGGTGACGGCGCTGCCGACCGCGGTGAGCGGCGTCTCGTCGCCGCGGTTGGCGATGACAGAGACCAGGGGCAGTTCCACCGCCTCTTCCGCGCGGGCGGGAAGAGCGGCGGCCAGGGCCGCCAGGGAGACGGCGACGAGCGAAGGAAGGCTACGGGGCAACATCGAATAGACCTCTGCCAAGCCGGGGAACCGGCCGTTGACGACGACGGACGCAGGCCGCCGCTCCGCAGAAGCTGTTCGGGCGGGAAGCTCGGCACACGTCCATGACGCATCACCGCAGCGGTATTCCCGCACCGCCAGCTCCTCCGGCTGTCGGTAGAGTGATGCCCCTGGCGGCAGGTCTCCTGGCTCGCGGGTGATCGTCGTGCACCGTCTTCCCGGCCGAAGCCAGTGACTCTTGGTGCCGACTAACCGCTCACAGTTGCGGGGACAGCCACGGCAGACCGCGCAGGCGCGGCTTCCGTGTTCCCTTTTAATCCAGGCCCCCGCAGGGGCCCGTCATGGAACCGTCAAGGCAGGCGCAATCTGGGCAAGGCCCGCACGGCCGTCAAGCGGGTTTTCGCACCGCGGCGAGGCCGGTTCGCCAATGTCTCGGCGGCCAGCGCCGAAACGTCCGGCGCAGGAAGAGGCGCAGGCGATAGAGCGGCGGCACCGGCCGGCCGGGGCGGCCGTCCTC
>JAYSCC010000630.1:0-2085 GCA_041915065.1 Zavarzinia sp. | reverse complement strand
CGTCAGACCCCGCCTCGAACTCATCCACTTCGAAGCCGATCCCGAACAGGGAATCCTCGGCATCGCTAACCACTCCGACAACCTCGAACTCTCCCTCACCCTACAGTTCTGATCCGCAGAGGCACGGCCCGGCGGCCGTGCCCCCGCGCCCCCCTCCTATTTCGCTGCCCCATAGGCCCGGCGCAGTGTCTGCCGGGCGGCCGCCATGGCCCGTTGGACGGCCGGCCTGTCCCGCATTTCGGCGCAGGTGAGGACAGGTACCGGCAATTCGCTGCCGACCGGACCGTCACGATGCGCCATGCCGACGCCCGTTCTCTCCAGTTCCTTGCCGACCACATCGGCCAGCGGCAGGAAATTCTGGAAATCGCCGTGGGAGCGCTGAAGGATGGCGCCGGCCCAGGCGTGGCCCTGTTCCTTCAAGGCGGCGTCGCCGGCCATCGTGAGGCAGCTCGCCATCACATAGTCTTCGAGATCGCGGTCGAGCGCCGATCGCCGGCATCCCGCCCAGGCGGGAAGCGCCGATAGGCACATGGCCAAGACCGAGAGAAGCGACACGATCCGGCGCATCTAGCTCAACTCCCAAAATTCGCCCTTCGAGGTATGGGCGGCGCCGATCGCGTAAGTCGCATAATCGTCATGCGACGGCTCCCGGTAGCTGCTGCCGTTCCATAGGGCGATGTGACCGGAAGCGTCCGACCAATTGACGGTGAAGGCAATGATCCCCTTCTTGCCGGCGAAGGCGCTGTCGTAGGGCGATGCCTTGTCGACGCTCGGCTTGCCCAGGGTCTGGATCAGGTACCGCCGGAATTCCGCGACACGATAGATGATTCTCGATCCGTCGGCGGTCCCGAGGGTCGAGATGCCGGCATATTGCCCTATCCGTGCCCCAGACTTGTTGAAGGCGATGCTGAGGCGACTCGCACAGCCATTTCCATTGGGCCCGAAACCCGGAGCATCGATGTTTCTGGCAGCCGCCCCGCCCAGCCAAGTGTAGAGGTCCTTCAGCGTCGGATAGAGAGTGTGATCCGGGAAATTCATCCACAGATCGTTGATCTTGGGCTTCGCCATGACATGCCCCTGGAAGAGCGCCATCAACAGTTGATGCTTCGACAGAGAGACACGCTATCATGGCCGTCGACCGCGGCTGAAGCCGCTCCGCTGTCGCAGGCGCGCCGGAGATTGCCGCGCGAGCCGCCTGTTTCCGGGCATTGAGCCTCGAAAAATTCCGCGTCGGTCATATCGAGGATCCGGACCGGCTCCGGTTCGGGGTCGCGTTCGCCCTCCACCGCCGGCTCTGAAGCGGAAAGGCCCCGATCCTGCGACCGGGGCCTGGGCGCGGGAGCGTTCAGCGCGGCTCGGGCGGCTCGCCCTTCGGCACGCCGCCGGTCGCGAAATGCCAGGGCGGCACTTCGCGGATGATGACACGGACGACGTCGCGCGGGGCGCCGAGGGACGAGGAAATGGCGCTCGTCACTTCCTCGATCATGCGCTTCTTGGCTTCGAAGCTGCGGCCTTCGATCAGGGTGACTTCGACGATCGGCATGGGTGCTCTCCTCAGGCGACGACGTGGAAGGACAAGGAGCCGAGCGACTGGAAACTGGCTTGCAGATATTCGCCCGGGGTCAGGGGATGGGCGGCGGTGGCACCGCCGGCGAGCACGATGTCGCCGGGCTCCAGCCGCTCGCCGGCGCGGGCCACCAGGCGGGCGGCCGCGACCAGCGAACGGACCGGATGGCCGAGGATGGCGGCGGTGGAGCCGATCTGCACCGGCCGGCCGTTCACCTCCATCAGGATGCCGAGATTGCCGACCTCGGTCGACGCTTTCGCCCAGCGACCGACATAGAAGCCGGAGGAGGACGAATTGTCGGCGATGACGTCGGGCAGGGAGAATTTGAAGTCGCGGTAGCGGCTGTCGATGATCTCCAGCGCCGGGGCGACCGCCTCGACCGCGAGCAGGGCTTCGGCGGCACTCACCTCGCCTTCCAGCGGCTTGCCGATCAAATAGGCGATCTCCGGCTCGACCCTGGGGTGGACGTAGCGGGCACGGATCAGGTCGCCGCCCTCGGTCAGGCGCATGGCGTCGGT
>JAYSCC010000629.1:0-2086 GCA_041915065.1 Zavarzinia sp. | reverse complement strand
TCGACCTCCACCGGGGTGAGATCCTTGGCCTGATCGGCGAATCCGGTGCCGGCAAGTCGACCATCGGCCTCGCCGCCATGGGTTACGCCCGCGAGGGCTGCCGGATCGCCGGCGGTTTCATCCGCTTCGACGGCATCGACCTCGCCACTGCCGGCGAAGCCACCAAACGCCGCCTGCGCGGCGCCCGCATCGCCTATGTGGCGCAGAGTGCGGCGGCCGCCTTCAACCCGGCCCAGCGCCTGATCGACCAATATGCCGAAGCCCCGGTCCGCCACGGCGTCCGCACCAAGGCCCAGGCCTATGAGGATGCCAAGGCGCTCTACCGCCGGATGCAGATGCCGGATCCGGAGCATATCGGCTATCGCTATCCCCACCAGGTCTCGGGCGGGCAGTTGCAGCGGGCGATGACCGCCATGGCCATGGCCTGCCGGCCCGACCTGATCGTCTTCGACGAGCCGACGACGGCGCTCGACGTGACGACCCAGATCGAGGTTCTGGCCTCGATCAAGGACGTGGTCCGCCAGTTCGACACGGCGGCGATCTATATCACCCACGACCTCGCCGTGGTGGCCCAGATGGCCGACCGCATCAAGGTCCTGCAATATGGCCGCGAGGTCGAAGAGGCGCCGGCCGCGACCATGATGGCCGAACCGCGCGAAGCCTATACCCGCTCGCTCTGGGCCGTGCGCCACCTGGAGAAGCCGGCGGCGGCGATGCCGAAGCTCGATCCCGTGCTCTCGGTCCGGAACGTGACGGCGGCCTATGGCCACGGCGTCACCGTGCTCGACGATGTCAGCGTCGACCTGCACCGGGGCCGCACGGTCGCGGTGGTGGGCGAATCCGGTTCCGGCAAGTCGACCCTGGCCCGGGTCATCGCCGGCCTGCTGCCGCCCGCCGCGGGCGAGGTGACGATCGACGGCGGGCCGCTCGCCCCCGCGCTCGCCGGCCGCAGCCGGGAAGACCGCCAGCGCATCCAGATGATCTATCAGATGGCCGACACGGCGCTCAATCCGCGCCAGAAGATCGGCGACATCATCGGCCGGCCGATGGAATTCTACTTGGGCCTCGAACCCGCCGCGGTGAAGGCCCGGGTCGCCGAGATGCTGGAGATGATCGAACTGCCGGGGGATTTCGCCGGGCGTTACCCGGGCGAGCTTTCGGGCGGGCAGAAGCAGCGGATCGGCATCGCCCGGGCGCTGGCGGCCGAGCCCGAGGTGGTGATCTGCGACGAGGTCACCTCCGCCCTCGACCAGTTGGTGGCGGAAGGCATCCTGAAGCTCCTGATGCGCCTCCAGCGCCAGATGAAGCTCTCCTATCTCTTCATCACCCACGAGCTGGCGACGGTGAAGGCGATCGCCGACGACGTCGTGGTCATGCGCCACGGCCGGGTCGTGGACCGCGGCACCAAGGCCGAAGTCCTGTTCCCACCCCGCCGCGACTACACGCGGACCCTGCTCGATTCCGTGCCCGAGATGGACACCCGCTGGCTCGACAAGCTGCTGGCGGCGCGCGGCTGACGGCACCCGATCCGTCGTATGGTTTAGTGACATTCACCCCTCCAGCGTCATGGCCGTGCTTGACACGGCCATCCACGAGAACACCGAACTCGGCCGAGAGACGTGGATCGCCGGGTCGAGCCCGGCGATGACGATTTAGGGCTGTCGTTTTCGACGTGGATGCCCGGGACCAGCCCGGGCATTACGGTTGGGTGTGGGGCGCAGGCGCCGGACGATCAGGCCGCCAGATCGGGGAATTCCGGGCCGTCCAGCGCGTCGCCGGTCTTCAGGCTCAGGTGCTTGAACGGGGGCGAGCCCTTGCCGCCGCGATCGATGAAGACGGCGCCGTCGCCCGCCCAGCGGGCGGAGAACACACGGCGGCGGTTCTGCAGCGAGAGATTGGCCGGGGCGCCATGCACGGTGGCGAAATGGAAGCAGACGGCATCGCCCGGCTCGACCGCCCAGCCCAGGATCTCGTAATCGGCCCGGTTACCGTCGATATCCGGCATCGGCGTCGCCGGATCGCCGGCATAGAGTTCGGTGCCGTCGAAGCGCATCGGCTTGTAGCTGCGGCCCCAGCGATGCGAGCC
>JAYSCC010000628.1:0-2089 GCA_041915065.1 Zavarzinia sp. | reverse complement strand
AACTTCTGCGTCATATAGCCGACTTGGCGCTTGATCTGCCCGCTGTCGCGCAGCACATCGAGGCCGAGGCAGGTGCCGCGCCCCTCGTCCGGCACCAGGAGGCCGCAGAGCATGCGGATGGTGGTGGTCTTGCCGCTGCCGTTGGGGCCGAGGAAGCCCATGATCTCGCCCTGGCGGACCTGGACCGTCAGATGGTCGACCACCACCTTGCCGTCGAAGGATTTGGTGAGGTCGGCGACGTCGATGGCGAGGCCGGTCATGGCGTCACCAGGCTGACGTCGAGCGGCTGACCGGGGCGGAGCGGGGCGCCCGCTGTTTGCCGCGCCTCGACCAGATAGACGAAGGTCTTGCGGTTCTGCACGGTATAGACCGTGGGCGGGGTGAATTCCTCCTTCGGTGCCACATAGGTGACGCGGGCGGCAAGGTCGGATCCGCAGCCGTCGCAGGCGAGGTGCACGGTCGCCCCGATGGCGGCCCGGGGCAGCAGGGGCTCGGGCAGGAAGAAGCGGATCTTGGTGCCGTCGTCGGGCAGCAGGGTCAGCACCGGGCTGCCGGCCGCGATCATCTCGCCCGGGTCGCGCAGGGTTTCCGCCACCGTGCCGTCGGCCGGCGCCCGCACCTCGGTTTCCGAGAGTTGGAATTCGGCCGCCGTCAGGGCGGCTTCGGCGGCGGCGACGGCGGCCCTGGCGGCATCGAGCCGGTCCGTTCGCGCCGGCAGTTCGGCGACCGCGCGCTGGGCGGTCAGGGCGTCGAGCCTCGCGCGGGCCTGGTCGCTCGCCGCCTGGGCATTGTCGAGGGCGGCGCGGCTCGCGTTGGCGGCGCTGGCCAGGCTGGCGATCCGGATCAGGTCGCGGCGGGTGTTCTCGACCGCGGCGCGGGCTTCGGCGATCTCCGCGTCGATCACGGCGATGTCTTCGGGGCGGGCGCCAGTTTCGAGATCGGCCAGATTGGCCTTGGTCTGGGCGAGCTGGGCCTTTGCCTGGTCGCGGGCGGCGCGGGGCGCCGTCTGGTCCACGGTGAAGAGTAGGGTGCCGGCGGCGACGTGATCGCCCCGTGCGACCGGGCGCGATAGAAGCCGCCCGGCGACCGAGGGGGCGAGGGCGCGGAATTCGCCCTCGGCGTAACCCTGGACGCTGGTGCCGCCGCCATTGTCGCAGGCGGCGAGCAGCAGGGCGGCGGCGAGGGCGAGTTGGCGGAGCGGGATCATTTCTGGTCCTCCTGGGCCTGGCCCTGATGGGCGAGGGCGCCGAGGCCGGCGGTCAGCACCCTGGCGTGGGCGTTGATCAGTGCGACGGGGTCGAAGGGGCGGTCGTCGACGGGGGCGAAGGTGGTGCGCCAGATCGCGGCGATCAGCACCGGGCCGATGATCAGCTTGGTGACGATCGGGATCGGCAGCTCGGGGAATTCGCCGCCCGCGACGCCGAGGGCGTAGACCCGGCTCATCAGCGATTCGCCCCGGGCGATCACCTCGCGCCGGTAGAAACGGGCGATGTCCGGGAAATTGCCCGCTTCGGCGATCACCAGCTTGGCGATATGGGCGAGGTCGGTGGTCACCACCCGGCCCCCCAATTCCTCGATCAGGCGGGCCAGCAGGGGCGCGGCCGGACCCTGGTGGCCGGCGACCAGGGCTTCCGCCATGTCGAGCCGGGGCTGGATCGCCTGGCGCACCACCGCCTCGAAGATCGCCTGTTTCGACGGGAAATAGAGATAGACCGTGCCCTTGGTGACCCCGGCAGCGGCGGCGATGTCCTCGATCCTGGCGGCGGCGAAGCCCTTCTTCAGGAAGACGGCCAAGGCCGCCTCCAGCATCTCGGCCGGGCGGGCTTCCTTGCGGCGGCGCCAGCGCGGCCCCTCCGGGGGCGATTCGGGTTCGGCAGCAGTCATGGCGGCACTTTTTACTAAATAACCGGTCAGTTATTTATTCTCCGAACCGAGAATCATTGCAAGCGCCGCATAGCGCCTGCGACCATCGGGCACGGAGATTCGCGGGCACCGGCCTTGTCCCGGGACCGCGCGACCCCACATAGGGCAGGCCGGAATGCGAGGCCCGCCGCGCCCCACCGGGGTTCGGCGAGGCTTCCGCGTGCAC
>JAYSCC010000627.1:0-2097 GCA_041915065.1 Zavarzinia sp. | reverse complement strand
GGGCGGAGGACGGCGCGATAGAGCGCGGGGCCGGCCGGCCCGAAGGACGCGAGCAGGGCATCGAGGGTGGCGAAACCGGCCGCTTCGGCGTCGTCGGCATTCACCTCTTCCGGCGCCACGGTCGCGACCGCTTCGACCTCGATCGGTCCTGCGGCGGTCTTCAGCCGCTGTCCCGGGGTGAAGGCCGGGGTGTGCCAGCGGCGAAACACGAGGGCTTCCCGCCCCCCTGCGAGCCGGTCCAGGATCTTTTGCTTGAGCAACATAGCGATCTGCCTCCCGCTTCCGTCATAGCAGATCGCGCGGTTTCTGCACCCCGGGTTGAAGCAAGGCGCCGGCACGGCTAGTCTCCCGGCCTGCCGCTGTGCCCGTTCGAGGAATTCCCTTGCGTTATCTCTCCACCCGGGGGGCTGCCCCCGTGCTCGATTTCGAAGCCGTGATGCTGGCCGGGCTCGCCCGCGACGGCGGCCTCTACGTGCCGGCCCAGTGGCCCGACCTCGGGCGCAGGCTCAAGGATTTCCGCGGCCTTTCCTATCAGGCGCTGGCCTTCGAGATGCTCTCGCCCTTCGTCGGTGCCAGCCTGTCGCCCGCCGTGCTGGGCGATGCCATCGACGGCGCCTATGCCAGTTTCGGCCACAAGGCGATCTGCCCGCTGGTGCAACTCGGGCCCAATGATTTCCTGCTCGAACTGTTCCACGGCCCGACGCTCGCCTTCAAGGACGTCGCCATGCAGCTCCTCGGCCGGCTGTTCAATGCCGTGCTGACGCGGCGCGGCGAGCAGGTGACCGTGCTGGGCGCCACCTCCGGCGATACCGGTTCGGCGGCGATCGAGGCCCTGAAGGGCATGGGTTCGGTCCGTGTCGTGATGCTGCACCCGAAGGGCCGGGTCTCCGAAGTGCAGCGCCGGCAGATGACTACGGTGCTCGATCCCAATATCCACAATATCGCGATCGAAGGCACTTTCGACGACTGCCAGGCCCTGGTGAAGGCCCTGTTCAATCGCCACGAGTTCCGCGACCGGGCCAAGCTCTCGGCGGTCAACTCGATCAATTGGGCGCGCATCGTCGCCCAGACGGTCTATTACGTCTATGCCGGCCTGGCCCTCGGCGCGCCCGACCGGGCGGTCTCCTTCAGCGTGCCGACCGGCAATTTCGGCGATGTCTACGCCGGCTATGTCGCGAGCCGCATGGGCCTGCCGGTCGAGCGCCTGGTGGTCGCGACCAACCGGAACGACATCCTGGCCCGCGCCCTCAATGCCGGCGACTATTCGACCGGTACGGTGCAGCCGACCATCAGCCCCTCGATGGATATCCAGGTTTCCAGCAATTTCGAGCGCCTTCTGTTCGACCTCTACGGCCGCGACGGTGCGGTCACGGCGGCGGCCATGGCCGGCTTCCAGGCGACCGGCAGGCTCGGCCTCGGCGCCAATCTCCTGGCCGAAGCGCGCCGCCTGTTCACCGCGGTCGCCGTGGACGAGGATCTGACGCGCGAGACGATCGCCAGGACCCGGCGCGAGACGGGCCTGGTGGTCGATCCCCATTCGGCGGTCGGCCTCGCCGGGGCGGCGGCGGCGCGGGGCGATGCCGCGACCCCCATGGTCACCCTGGCGACCGCCCATCCGGCCAAGTTCCCGGCCGCAGTCGAAGCCGCCTGCGGTGTTTCGCCGGCCCTGCCGCCCAAAATGGCCGACCTCTATCAGCGCGATGAGAGATATGCTGTTCTGCCCAATGACGCCGACGCTTTGCAGTCCCATATTTCGGCGATCATCGGTTGAGGTCGACGAACTTCATGAAGGTTGAAACCAGCACCCTCGAGAATGGCCTCGGCATCGTCACTGTGCCGATGGAGGGCTTGGGCTCGGCCGCCATCGGCGTCTGGGTCGACGTCGGGGCGCGGCACGAGAGCCTGGCGCTGAACGGCGTCTCGCATATGCTCGAACACATGGCCTTCAAAGGTACGGAACGGCGCAGCGCCCGCGCCATCGCCGAAGAGATCGAGGCGGTGGGCGGCCTTTTGAACGCCTTCACCAGCCGCGAGCAGACCGCTTATTACGCCCGCGTCCTGAAGGACGACGTCGAATTGGGCGCCGACATCTTGGCC
>JAYSCC010000626.1:0-2106 GCA_041915065.1 Zavarzinia sp. | reverse complement strand
CAGGGCAATACCGCGGCCGGCATCGTCTTCGGCGCTTCGGTGCTGGCGCTGGCGATCCCGCTGGCCGCCACGCTGGCGACCTCGACCGTGCTGATCGACATCGTGATATGGGGCCTCGTCGCGCTCGTCGTGCAGCTCGTCACGCTCGTCGTCATCTCTCTTGTCTTCAAGGGCATGAGACGCCAGATCGAGGCGGACAATGTCGCCGCCGCCATCGGCCTCGCGGCGGCCCAGGTCGCCGTCGCCCTGCTCAACGCCGGCGCCGTCGCCGGCTGATCGATTCCACCCGCCCATTCTGCCAGCATGAGAGGACGCCCATGTTCACCTTCATCAAGAACCTTCTCGGCGTGAAGACCGACCAAGCCGTGCAGTCCGGCCTCGAAGCCCTGGTCCGCTGGGACCCCAAGGCCGCGACCGAGGCGGAACTCCGCACCATGGAGCAGCATCTCGACGAACTCGGCACCGAAGTCGGCCGGGCGCGCCAGTCGCTGGTCAAGGAGCAGAAGGAAGCCGACGCCATCAAGGCGCTGTCCGACCAGCGCCTGGCCGCGGCCGAGAGCCTGCAGAACCAGATGAACGCGGCCAACGACCCCGAGCGCCGGGCCAGCCTCGAGAAGAGCCTGAACCAGCTCCTCAAGCTCCTGGAAGACATGGCGCCCGAAATCGACCGCGAAGTGAAGGACGCCGAGGACGCCAAGGAATTCCTGGCCCAGCTCGAAGAAGCCTATGCCAGCGCCGGCGCCAAGATGAAGCAGGCGCGGAGCGACCTCGAGCGCGCCCAGCGCCAGATGGGCCGCGCCGAGCAGCAGCGTGAAATGGCCGAACGCCAAGCCGATGCCGCCAAGCGTGCGGCCGGCTTGGCCGGCACCACCTCGGGCCTCAACGTCGCCCTGAAGGCGATGCAGGACGCCGCCGACAAGGACCTGATCGCGGCCGAAGCGGCCAATGCCAAGGCGAAGCTGCTGAAGCCGACCAAGCCCGAGGAAGAGGATCCCAATATCGCCGCCGCCCTGGCGGAAGCAGCCGGCCCGAAGCCGACCACGGTGACCGACCGCCTGGCCGCCCTGAAGACCAAGCTCGGCAAATGAGCCTGTCTCGGCGGTGCCTCAGCGCACCGCCGAGCTGCCCTCGAGCGTGATCGGGCGCTGGGTCGACCCCGGTGGCACGACGGACGGCGGATAGTCGGTCAGCGCCTTGGTGACGAGGTCGCTGTCGTCCTGCAGCGGGATCTGACCGTTCTGTTCCTGCGCCTTCTTCACCGCTGCGGCGGCCCCGGTCAGGGGCGGGGCCGGCGGTGGCGGGGCCGACAGCAGTGGCGGCCGTTCGTCCGGCTGTTCCTGGGCGAGGGCGGGGGCCGCCGCGAAACCGGCCACGCCCAGCGCGACCAGGGTGGCGGCGATCCCGAAGCGATCGATTCTGAGACGGTCGGAGGTCATCTTCACTCTCCTCTTGCAGGCGTTGGGGGAGACGCCCGCGGAATCGTTAACTGTGGCCAGAGACTAGTGCCATTTCGGCGGAAGCGAAATCGGCATGGTCCGGCGAAGATCCCGGTCGTCGCCTCACTGTGGCAAGGCGGGCGCACCGAAACGGGCGCGGTAGGCCGCCGGCGCCAGTCCCAGGCGGCGCCTGAAATGATGGCGGAGCGTGGCGGCCGTGCCGAATCCGCAGGCCTCCGCCACCTGCTCGACCCCCGTCCGCCCCTCTTCCAGCAATTCGCGCGCCCGGGCGATCCGCTGGGCCAGCAGCCATTCGCCGGGCGCCACCCCGGTCGCCGCCTTGAAGTGGCGAATGAAACTGCGAAGGCTCAGGCCCGCCGCATCCGCCATCCCGGCCAGGCTGTGCGGCTGCTCCAGGCTGGCGAGCAGGCGGTCCAGCAGGGGTGCCAGGCGCGCCTCCGGCCCCGGGCGGGGCACCGGGCGTTCGACGAATTGCGCCTGGCCGCCGTCGCGATGGGCCGGCACCACCAGGCGCCGCGCCACCCGATTGGCCGCCGCCGCCCCGAAATCGCGCCGTACCAGATGCAGGCAGAGGTCGAGGCCGGCGGCACTGCCGGCCGAGGTGAGCACCTGCCCCTCGTCGACATAGAGAACATCGGGGTCGACCGTG
>JAYSCC010000625.1:0-2106 GCA_041915065.1 Zavarzinia sp. | reverse complement strand
GTCCCGATGTCGGCCGGGGAAGGCCGATGTCGGGTCGAATTTTCGCGCAATTCCACCGTTTCGGCGCAACCCAGCTTGTGATTCTTAACCTTTAACGCCTAGTCTGGCCTTGTAGGTCGATAACCCTCATTCGCTGGCCGATGGTCCGGTAACAGCACATCGACCTACCGTTTCGACTAGGACATCATCCACTCATGAACTGGCCCGCCGAGCCGGCAATCTCGGCGGGCCTTCTTTCTGGCGTGGTGATAGACGGGTGGGAACGATGAAACTGCTGCTGCTCGGCGCCACCGGCGCCGTCGGTGCCGCGGTCCTGGACAAGGCCCTGGCCGATCCGCGCTTCGAGGCTGTGACCGCGCCGACCCGGCGGGTACTGCCGGCGCATGCGAAGCTGGCCAATCCCGTGCTCGATTTCACCGCGCTGGATGGCGGCGATCCGCTCTGGCAGGCGGACGTGGTGATCTCCGCCCTCGGCACGACCCAGAAACTCGCCGGCAGCCGGGCCGCCTTCCGCGCCATCGACCATGATCTCGTGCTGGCGACCGCCGGTTTCGCCCGCAAGGCCGGGGCACGGGCGCTCGCTGTCGTATCGTCCGTCGGCGCGTCCAGTCACTCGCCCTCCTTCTACCTGAAGACCAAGGGCGAGATGGAGGAGGGGCTGCGGGCACTCTCCTATCCGTCGCTCACCATCGTGCGGCCGTCGATGATCGACGTGCGTCGCCCGCCGCCGCGCGCGGGCGAGTCCTGGGGGCTGCTTGCCTTCGACATCCTCCGCCCCGTCCTGCCGCGCCGGTTGCGCTCGGTCACGCCGGCCCGGATCGCCGATGCCTTGATCGGTGCCGTCGTAGCGGCGCCGGAGGGCGCGCGGGTGATCGAATCCGAGGCGATCCTCTGACTGGATCACTATTCGGATCTGCCTAATAGTTCACTCGGATTATCAAGTCTTATCCTCATCGCAAAAAGGTCCATCTTCTCGCCATGCGGGTCCCGCCCGTCGTAAAGGAGAAGGACATGAGTTCGAGCAGTGAGAAGGTCGCCATCGTCACCGGCGCCTCGCGCGGCATCGGTGCCGCCATCGCGCGGCGCCTGGCAGCGGAGGGTTTCGCCGTCGTGGTGAATTACGCCGGCAACCATGGCGCGGCCGAGGCGGTGGTGGCGGCGATCGCCGCGGCCGGCGGCAAGGCGATCGCGGTCCAGGGCGACGTCGCCGATGCCGCTGCCATGCGTAATCTATTCGACCGGGCAGAGGCGGCCTTCGGCGGGATCGACGTGCTGGTCAACAATGCCGGCACCATGCAGATCGCGCCCCTGGCCGAAGCGACCGACGCCCAGTTCGATACCCAGATCGGCATCAACCTGCGCGGCACCTTCAACACGCTGCGCGAAGCGGCAAAGCGGCTCCGCAACGGCGGCCGCATCGTCAATTTCTCGACCAGCGTGGTCGGTCTCAAGTTCGAAAACTACGGCCTCTATGCCGCGACCAAGGCGGCGGTCGAAACCCTGACCGCGATCCTGGCCAAGGAATTGCGCGGCAGGAACATCACGGTGAACGCCGTCGCCCCCGGCCCGACCGCGACCGACCTTTTCCTCAATGGCAAGAGCGAGGAACTGATTCAGCGCCTGGCCAAGATGAACCCCCTGGAACGGCTCGGCACGCCGGACGACATCGCCGCCGCTGTGGCCTTCCTGACCGGCCCCGACGGTGCCTGGATCAACGGCCAAGTGCTGCGCGCCAACGGCGGCATGATCTGAAGCGAGGAAGGGGCTGTCGCGCATTTGGCTGGGGCGGGAGGATTCGAACCTCCGAATGGCGGTACCAAAAACCGCTGCCTTACCACTTGGCGACGCCCCAGCAGGGCCGGGCGGGACCCGGCTGCGAGTGCGGGAACATATGGATTCGGCGGCCGATCCGCAAGCCGCTCGGTGATGCCGCCCGCTTCGTTCCGGTCACGAAAGTTTCGCACCACGGTAGGTTCCCGGATCGTGTCCCGTGAGGTGGTGTAGCTGACCGTTGGCCAGCGGGGCGCGCCGATATGGGCGGCGGACTCAGGCCGCCATGTTCGGCAGGCCGGGGACGGCGTGATCATCGCCGATGGCGGCGATCGT
>JAYSCC010000624.1:0-2107 GCA_041915065.1 Zavarzinia sp. | reverse complement strand
CAGGCGAAGGCGGCATAGGCGGCGCGCAGATAGGCCTGGCGAAGGGCGGGGAAGGGAAAGCGGGGCAGGGGGCGGGTGATGGGCGCCGGCAGGTCGACCGCGAGCCCGGCAAGGCGGCGTCCGATCAGGGCTCCGCCCAGGCTCCCCATGGCGACGCCATTGCCGTGGAAGGCCAGCAGGTAATGCACCGTGCCGTCCTCGGCAGTGCCGAGGTGGGGCAGCAGGTCGTAGGCGAGATCGGTCAGGCCGCGCCAGAAATGGGTCGTCTCCACCCCGGCCAGGGTCGGGAACATGACCGCGAGATCACTCTCCAAGCGGCGCCGCATGGCGCCTTCTGCCGCCGGGTCGGCAGAGATGCCGCCACGCGCGCCGAACATCAGGCGGCCGTCAGGCAGCAGGCGGAAATAATGCAGCAGGCGCCGCGTGTCCGCGCACATGGTCAGGCTGGTGAAGCCTTCGGCCGCTCGCTCCGCCTCGCTCAGGGGGCGAGTCACTACGATATTGGTGAGGACGGGCAGCAGGCGTCCCGCGAAAGCCGGATGCAGGTCGTCGCGGGTGAAGCCGGCGGTCGCCACCACGACACGGTCGGCCAGGACCGAGCCTTGCGGCGTGGTCAGGCGGTGGCGGCGGCCTTCCCGTGTCCAGGCCAGCACCAGGCTCCGGCCGTGGACCCGGGCGCCGGCGGCGATCACCCGCGTGGCCAGGCCCTGGACATATTTCAGCGGATGCAGGGGGAAACCATGGGGCACCAGCAGGCCGGCCTTGGCCTCCGCGGTGCGGACGCCGTGTTCGGCCAGGGCTTCGGCAGGCAGCAGGGTGCAAGCCGTGTCGAAATGGCGGGCGAAGAGGTCCTTTTCCTCTTCGAGGCCGGCCACGGCGTTCGCATGATGGGCCAGTACCGCCTCGCCCGCGGGGCCGGCTTCGGCGTCGATCGCCTCGTCCTGGAGCAGGTGGCGGACATGGTCGATGGCGGCGACCTGGAGGCGGAAGAAGCGCTGGGCTTCGGCGAGGCCGAAGCGGCGGATGATCGCGGGCCACGACAGTTTGGCCGAGCCGAGGCAGCAGAAGCCGCCGTTCCGGCCCGACGCGCCCCAGCCGATCGGCGCCGCGTCGAGCACGGCGACCGACGCATTGCCGGCCCGGCGCAGCGCCAGGGCGGCATTGAGGCCGGTGAAACCGCCGCCGATCACGGCAACATCGACGGAGATCCCGCCCTCGAGCGGCGGGGCATCCGGCGTCGGCCCGGCCGAAGCCGCCCACCAGGAGGGCACTTTCTGGTCGTAGGCGTGGATCGACGGATGGTGGAGGTAAGCACGCATCCGTCGAGCCTACACGGGCGGTCAGTGCAGCGCGACCCCCGAGCCGTCGCCGATCGCGCTGAACGGCGCCCAGAACAGCGGGTGCGACCATTGGACCGGGATGCGTCCGGGTCCGGTGCCGTCGATCAGGGTGAGTTGGGCGTTGCGCATCGCCGCCGCCCCGCCGGCGCCGTCGCCCTGCGAGAAGATGTTGACCATCAGGGCAGCGGTCGAGGCGTCCGGCACCGGCCAGTGCGACACGACCAGACGCCGGGCACCGGCATAGAAGAAGGCGCGCGCCAAGCCCGACAGCGCCTCGCCACCATTCTTGCCGTCGGTGCCACCGGTATTGCAGGCCGAGAGCACGACGAGATCGGCGTCGAGATGCAGGTCGAGAATGTCGCTCAGCTTCAGGAGCGCGCTGTCGGCGCTGCCGCCGGGCGGCGGGGTGACCAGCAGGGCCGGCTCGGCGAAGCAGCGGATGTCGCTCGCCAGCACGGCATGGGTGGCGAAATAGAGGATGCGATAGTCGGACAGCGGCTTGCCCTCGATCGCCGCCTTGGTGAAGGCGGGGCCGAGGGTGAGCGCGTCCGGCCCGGCGCCCACCAGATCGGCGACCTGGCGCAGTTCGATCGTGGTCGCCGGCAAGGCGCCGAGGGCGCCGAGCACCTTGCGGTCACGCGTGCAATTGGCCGGCAGGCTGGCGAACAGGCTGGCGAAATCGCGCGGCGGGCGATAATCGCCGAAGCCGGCCATCCCCTGGGTGCCACCCGACGCGGCTGTGACCCGGCGGAGGTCGGCGAAGGCCC
>JAYSCC010000623.1:0-2111 GCA_041915065.1 Zavarzinia sp. | reverse complement strand
GATGCCGGCACCGCGTCGGGCGTCATGGCGGGGCAGGTCGGGCTGACTGGCTCCGGCGTGGTCGGCCGCGTGCTGGCGGCGGGCAACGAAGCCTCGCGCCTGCTGCTGCTCACCGACTTGAACAGCCGGGTCCCGGTGGCGCTCGAAGGCGCCCAGGCGCGCGGTGTGCTCGAAGGCGACAATTCGGCCCTGCCGCGGCTCTCCTACCTCGCCCCCGGCATCCGCGTCCATCCGGGCGACCGGGTGGTGACCTCCGGGATCGGCGGCATGTTCCCGCCGGGCCTGCCCGTCGGCGCCGTCGAGACCGTGACCAATGGCGTCGTCCGCGTCCGCCCCTGGGTCCGCTTCGACAAGCTCGATTTCATCAAGATCGTCGAATACGACGGCGAGCCCGGTCCGGTGCCCGATCCCGAACCGCCCTCCGGCCCGCCGCTGCCCGCCCTGAACACGCCCGAGCCGGCCAAGCCGGCACCCGCCCCGGCCGTCACCCCGGTGCCCGAGGCGGTGAAGCCGCCGCCAGCCCCGCCGGCCCGCACCTACACGCCCCGGCAGCCGCCGTCGGACGACCAATAGGTGCGCCGGTGACGGAGCCCTGGGCACGCCGCGCCTTTGCCAGTCTGGTTCTGCTGGTGCCGCCCCTGGTCGGCGTCGCCTGCGTCCTGCTCTCGGTGGCGCCGTCCGGCATCAACGGCATCGATGCGGCTGGGCCGGCGCTGACCCTGATGCTGGTCTATTTCTGGACCATCTTTCAGCCGGAACTGCTGCCGCCACCTGCGGTCTTCCTGATCGGGCTGCTGCAAGACACGCTGTCCGGTGCGCCGATCGGCCTCGGCACGCTGATCTTGCTCGCTGTACAGCGCTTCGTCGCCAGCGAGCGGCGGGTCTTCACCGCCCGCACGTTCGGCATCGCCTGGTTCGGCTTTGCCGTGGTCGCCCTGATCGCTACCGCGGGCGGCTGGCTGCTCGGCTCGGTCCACGCCACGCGGCTGATCGAATTCCAGCCCTTCGTCATGCAGGCATTGTTCTCGATCGCGCTCTATCCCGCGGTGAGTTGGCTGTTCGGCCAAATCGTGCGCGGGCTCAAGTCGCTGGAGAGTTTCCGGTGAGCGTCGAGAAGAACGACAATGTCCGTGCCAAGCTGCTGACCCGGCGGGCACTGTTCCTGGCCGGCGGTCAGCTCGCCATGCTCTCGGTGCTGGCCGGGCGCATGTACCAGCTCCAGGTGATCGACGGCGACAAGTTCCAGACCCTGGCCGAAGACAACCGCATCAACCTGCGCCTGCTGGCGCCGACCCGGGGCCGCATCCTGGACCGCTTCGGCAACGAACTGGCGACCGGGCGGCAGAATTTCCGCGTCGTGCTGATCCGTGAACAGTCGGACGATGTCGATGCGACGCTGACCGGCCTCAATGCCATCGTGCCGATCCAGGAGCATCAGCTCCGCCGGGTCCGGCGCGAGATGGGGCGGGTGCGCGCCTTCATGCCGGTCACGGTGCTGGAAAACCTGACCTGGGAAGAATTCGCCGCGATCAACGTGCACAGCCCCGAACTGCCCGGCATCCAGCCGGACGTGGGCGAGACCCGTTACTATCCCTTCGGGCCCGAACTCGCCCATGTGATCGGCTATGTTTCCTCCGTCTCCGACAAGGACCTGTCGGAGGGCAGTGATCCCGTCTTGCAACTCCCGGGCTTCAAGATCGGCAAGAACGGCGTCGAGCGGACCTTCGACACGGCACTGCGCGGCAAGGCCGGCACCAGCCAGGTCGAGGTGAACGCCTTCGGCCGCATGATCCGCGAACTCTCGCGCGACGAGGGCCAGCCGGGCGAGGATGTCGTGCTCGCCCTCGATCTCGCCCTCCAGCGCTTCGCCTATCAGCGTCTGGGCGAGGAGAGCGGGGCGGCTGTGGTGATGGACGTCCATACCGGTGAGCTGCTCGCGGTCGCCTCGACCCCGGGCTACGACCCGACGCCTTTCAACCTCGGCCTCTCCAAGACGGAATGGAACGCGCTCAGCACCAATCCGCGCAATCCGCTGGCCAACAAGCCGATTTCGGGCCAATACCCGCCCGGCTCCACCTTCAAGATGGTGGTCGGCCTGGCGGCGCTCGACG
>JAYSCC010000622.1:0-2116 GCA_041915065.1 Zavarzinia sp. | reverse complement strand
GAGGGGGTGACGGCGGCGCTCTCGGCCGCGGGTGTCGGGCTTTCGATCGGCCAGGCGCCGATGACGGTGCCGGTGGTGCCGTCGGCGATTCTCTTCGACCTTGGCAACGGCGGTGACAAGTCCTGGGGGCTGGATCCGCCTTACCGCCGGCTCGGCATCGAGGCCTTGCGCGGGGTCGGGCTCGATTTCGCGCTCGGCAATGCCGGCGCCGGCATGGGGGCGATCTGCGGCAAGCTCAAGGGCGGGCTCGGCTCGGCTTCCGTGATCGCCGAGGGCATCGAGGTCGGCGCCCTGGTCGCGGTCAATGCCGTGGGTTCCGTGCTGATGCCCGAATCCCCGGTGTTCTGGGCCCATGCCCTCGAATGGGGCGACGAGTTCGGCGGCCACAAGCCGGGCAAGGCCGAAGCCGTGCGCCCGCCCGACTACGACCTGCCGGCCGACGGCAAGCTGGTGCTGGGCGGCCATACCACGATCGCCGTGGTCGCCACCAATGTGGCGCTGGACAAGGCGCAGGCGAAGCGTTTCGCGATCATGGCGCAGGACGGGCTGGCGCGGGCGATCCGCCCGGCCCATACGCCCTTCGACGGCGACACGGTGTTCGCGGTCTCGACCGGGCGCCGTCCGCTCGACGGCATGCCGGCGCAGGCGCTGGCCCGGCTCGGCCATCTGGCGGCCGATTGCCTGGCGCGCGCGGTCGCTCGCGGCGTCTACGAGGCCGAAAGCCTGGGCGCCGCCCCGTCCTACCGGGAACGTTGGGGCGGCTGAGATCCGGGGCTACCCGGATCTGGGGCGGCTGAATTCAGCGGATGTAGATGCGGACTTCCGGCACCGAGGCGTCGCCACTGGTGGTGGCGGCGACCGAGATGCGGTCGGAAGGCAGGCCCATGTCGGTCAGGGTGCGCAGCACGCCCTGGGCGTTCTGCTTCGACTTGGTCTGGTTCATCGCCACTTCGGCGGCGGTGCCGCCGGCCGGGGTGACCGCGATCAGGTCGAAGCCGGTCTGCGGCCGCTGCTCCAGCACCTTGGCGACCGCGGTATAGAGCGCCTGCTGATAGGAGACGTCCGGCTGGTCGAAGCGGATCACCACCAGCGGGCGGCGGTCCTCGATCGAGCTGCTGGCACCGGCGCTGGGTGCCGGGCGGGCCGGAGCCTGGTCGAAATAGGTCGGCGTGGGCGAGACGCGGCTCGGCGTGAAGGTGCGGGTCGCGATCGATTCGCCGTAGAGTTCGCCGTTCTTGATCGCCAGGGCCAGCGTGGTGAGATTGTTGCGCTCGCCCGAGACATAGACGGTCTGGCGTGAAATCTGGTCCGACAGGGCGGTGTTCAGGCGATCGATTCGCACCAGCAGGCGCGAGGTGTCGTCCTCGATCATGTTGAGGGCGACGCGGTCCTGGTCGATACCGCCAGACAGGCCGAGGGCGGCCTGGGTCGACTGCATCAGATAGGCGGCCGAGCTGGACGAGGCACCCACCGAATTGGCGAGCTGGCCGAGCGCGGTCACATTGTTGGTGACCGAATCGAGTTCGCGCTGGGCCTGATTCCACTGCTGCACGAGGAGCGGATTGCCCGGCGTGGTGCCGAGCTGAAGGCGCGCCTGAATCGCGGCGACGACGCCGTGATAGGCCTCCGACGACTGCACGGTCTGCGCGAGCAGCGAATCATATTGCTGCTGTTCGGCGTCGACATTGCCCTTGAGCCGGCCGAGATCGCCGCGCAGCTGCTCGACCTTGCGGCCGACCACGGTGCCGGTCGAACTCACATCGAAACCGTTGAAAGTGCTGCTCGAAGCACTCGGCGTCGGTGCGAACCAGGAGCAGCCGCCGAGGGCGGCAAGCGACAGGCTCAGCGCGGCGGCACGGGCGACCCGGCGGCGCTTAGCGGCCGCGGAAGCACCGGTGGTTGCCGTCACGGCGTCGGAAACACGATCGTTCGCAGCAGCCATCCCGCTTCACTCGTCTTTTGTGGCGGGACGCCGCAAGCCCGTTGGCTCGCCCTTTTCGGGACGATAAGCCGAAACAAACCGCACCCTGCAGTCCCCCTTTAAGCCGGGAGCGATACTAGCCATAAGCCCCCAGGTGCCACAAGCGCCTAAAACCGAAAGGATTCATAACGTTGC
>JAYSCC010000621.1:0-2118 GCA_041915065.1 Zavarzinia sp. | reverse complement strand
TATCTCCTGCTCCTGCACCTCGAGGCGGCGGGGCCGCAGCCGGTGCGGAGCCTGGCCGAACACCTGCTGCTCGACGATTCGACGGTGACGCGCCAAGTCGCGGCGATGGAACAGGCGGGCCTCGTCCGGCGCGAACCGAACCCCAGCGACGGCCGCAGCAGCCTGATCGAGGCGACGGCGGAGGGAATAGATCTGATGGCGCAGATGCGCGACATGCGCCTCGGCCGGGTCGCGATCCTGTTCGAAGGGTGGGACGAGGCGGACAAGGCGGACCTGGCCCGCCTGCTCACGGCATTGAACGAATCGCTGCGCCGTTCGATTGCGGAATAGCCGCCTCAGCGGACAGCGATCTCGGCCTCGGCATTGGCGCCCCAGAAGCGGTAGCGCAGGCGGTAGCGGCCGGTGGTGAGGCTCTTGCCCGGAATTTCGATCTGGTCCCGGGCGACCAGGGTTTCGCCGGCCCGCAGGACGGATTCGGCGAGGACCTGGGCACAGAGCACGGGCTCCTTACGGGCCGCGACAGCGCCCGCAGCGTCGACCAGCACCCAGTCAGTGACTTCGCAGGGCGTCGCGGCGGTCAGACGAGCGTCGCTGCCCGCGGTATTGCTGAGCCGCGCCTCGATCGCCAAGGCCAGCGGGGCATCGTTGGGTGTCAGGCGGGCGGGGGCCCGGAGCGCCAGGCGAACCCCCGGTGGCGCCGTGGCCGGGGCCGGCGAGCGGGCCTCGGCCACCGCCGGCGTGGCGGGCGACACCGTCTCGGCCGTCACCGGCTCGACGGCATCGGTCGGGGCGAGGGCGACCGGCAGGGCGGAAGGCGGCGGCAGGGCTTGCGCCGCTTCCGGCACCGCGACCTGATCGACCGGGCGGGGTTTCGGCCTCGGTGTCGGCATCGCGGGCAATTTGGTGCTGATCTCGGTCGGGGCGGCGGCCGGGGCTGGCATCGGGCCGGGCTCCATCGGCGCGCAGGCCCCCGCGAGCAGCAACATGCCGGCGATGCCGCCGCATGCGAATCCGAAAAGGAATTTGGGGACGAATGCCATGGCGGCAAGGGGAGCCTGCGGCGGGCGGGCGGTCAAGACGTCAATCGAGGTACTTGTAGGCGAGCGAGCGGGCGTTCGCCATCGCCTGTTCGCCGATCCGCGTATAGGCGGAAGCGGCCGAGCGTGCCTTAAGGAAGGAATCGAAGATCTTCTTGCCGATCGGATCGGCGCTGTCGCGGTCCTGCGCCAGGACTTCCCCGGCGGCGTTGCCGAAGGCCACCATCAGGTCGTTGGGCACACGGGCGACCTTGGTGCCCTTGCCGATCAGGGCGGTCAGCGCCTCGCCGTTGCGGAGCGAGTATTCAGACCAGAGGTCGTCGCTGGTCGCCTGGGCGGCGGCGGCGACGATCGCCTTCAGATCCTTGGGCAGGGTGTCGTAGAGCGCCTTGTTGACGATCAGTTCGAGCGCGGCTCCCGGCTCCTGAAAGCCCGGGCCATAGTAATATTCGGCGATCTGGCCGAGGCCGAGGGTCTGATCGTTGTAAGGTCCCATCCATTCGGCGGCATCGACCGTGCCGTTCTGCAGGGCCTGGTAGATCTCGTTCGGTTGCAGCTCGACCGGCACCGCCCCCAGCTTCTGTAACACGTCGCCACCGAGGCCGGGCATGCGCACCTTGAGGCCGCGGTAATCCTCTGCGGTCTTCAATTCGCGGCGATACCAGCCCAGCATCTGTGAGCCGGTGTTGCCGGCCAGGAAGGGTTTCAAGCCGAAGCCCGCGTAAAGCTCGTCCCACAGCGCCTGGCCGCCGCCATGGTTGATCCAGCCCGACATCTCGTTGGCCGAAAGGCCGAAGGGCACGGCGGTGAAGAAGGCGGCCTGGCGGTGCTTGTCGAGATGGTAATAGGCGGCGTCATGGCCCATCTCGGCCTTGCCTTCGGCGACCGCGTCGAAACAGGCACCCCCGGGGACGATCTCGTCTGCGGCATAGACCTTCACGGTGAGCCTGCCGTCGGACATCTCGGTGATGCGCTGGGCCAGGCGTTCGGCCGCGGTGCCGACCCCGGGCAGGCCTTTGGGCCAGGCCGTCACCATCTTCCATTCCCGGTGTTCCTGGGCGATGGCATGGGCGGGCAGGGC
>JAYSCC010000620.1:0-2127 GCA_041915065.1 Zavarzinia sp. | reverse complement strand
GGGCCGTCCGCGCATCGTCCAGCCGGGCCTTGGAGGCGAAACCGCTGCCGACCAGAGGAGCGATGCGGTCGACGTCGCGCTTCGCCTTCTCGACATTGGCTTCGGCTTCGCGCCATTGGGCGTCGATTTCCGACTGATCGAGCCGGGCGAGCGGCTGCCCAGCGGCCACCTTGTCGCCGATGTCGACGGTGAAGCCTTCGATCATGCCGCCGATCTTGAAGGACAGCGCCACTTCCCGCTTGTAGGCGACCAGGCCAGAGCCCCGCACGTCCGCGGCATCGGCGGCCAGGCGAACCTCCGCCGCGGCGACCGGGCGCGCCTTCGGCGCCTGCGCTTCGCCCGACTGCGCGGCACTCTGGTCGCAGGCGCCGAGGGCGAGAACGCCCAGGACGGCGAGCGCAGCACCGGCTAGCTTGCTGGTCGGGCGCATGGATCCTCCGGTTAACGCCACTAAGTTTACGCTGTTAAGTTACCTGAATCCGCGCTAGGGTCAAGCCATGATGCGCGACCAGCCCCTGCCCGAGGATCCGCCCGCCCGCCGCCGCCTGAGTGCGGAAGAAAGGCGCCGCCAGATTCTCGCCGCGGCCCGGGAAGTCTTCACCGAAGAAGGCATCGAACGCGCCTCGATGCGGCGCATCGCCGAGCGCGCCGGGGTGACCCCCACCCTGATCTACCGCCATTTCGCCGACAAGGAATCGCTCCTGCTCGCGATCTGCCAGGACTTTTTCCGCGGCCTGATCGAGCGCGCCGAAAGCGCCCCCCCGCCCAGTTCGGACGAACCCTTCGCCCGCCTGCGCCGCCAGATGCGGATCTATGTCGATTTCGGGCTGGAGCACCCGGATGTCTATCGCCTGGTGTTCATGACCCGGCTGGCCGGGCTGAAGCGCGGCGACCTCGCCCAGGGCCACCGGCTCCGCAACGGCTGCGCCCCACCGCCGGAGAGCGAAGGCTTCGGCACCCGCGCCTTCGCCATGCTGGAAGACGAGATCGCCCGCCTGATCGAGACGGGCGCGGTCAAGCCGATGGAACCCTCCGCCCTGGCCGAGGCCGTGTGGGCGCTGGGCCACGGCCTGGTCTCCCTGCTGATCACCCATGACGATTTCGACTGGACCCCACTGGAGCACTTGCTCGACACCGCGATGGACACGGTGCTGCACGGCATCGCCCGCTGAGCCTCGTGGGGTGAGGTTTCTGGCCGGTCAGGCCGGCTTTTCGCCCTTGGCCAGGCGGGCTTCGATCGCTTCGAGCACGGGCATCAGATCGGCCACCGAGTCGATCACATAGTCGGCCCCGATAGCCTTGTGCTTTTCGATCGCGGCGGCGCGCAGCACCTGCTGCTCGGCCGCCGGCAGCGCCTCCCATTCGGAGCGCGACAGGCCGACCATATTGCCCGAGACCGCGAGGCCGACGGTCCAGGTCCCGGCCGCCTTGCCTTCCAGGATGCCGGGCTCGGTATCGTCGACCTTGACCACGGCGGCGGGCGGATAGACGCCAAGATCGGCGAAGGTCCGATACATCATCAAAGGTCCCGGCCGGCCACCAGCCAGATCGCCGGCACAGACCAGGTTTTCCGGCACATAGCCGGCCGCCGCAGCGACCGGCACCAAGCGTTCCATGATCGAGCGGACATAGCCGGTGGTCGAGCCGATCTTGAGGCCGCGCGCCCGGCACTGGCGCACAGTCGCCACGGCGCCGGGGATCAGGTCGGCATAATCGGTCACCACCGCCTCGTTCAGTGGCACGAAGACGCGGTAGACCTCGTCGATGTCCGCTTCGCCCGGCAAATGGCCATGCGCGGCGCGCCAGCGCTCGGCGATCGCGGAATCGGCCATCAGGGCAGCGATATGGGCGCGCTTGGGCAGGCCCATGGGCTTCCGCGCCTCGGCGATCGAAATCGCAACGCCGAGCCTAGCATAGGCTTCGACGAAAGCGCCCATCGGAGCCCGCGAACCGAAGTCGACGATCGTCCCCGCCCAGTCGAACACCACGGCCTGGAGATGGGTGAAGGCTTCGGACATGAACGGGGACTCCTGCTGCAATGCGCCAAGCTAGATTAGCGGCATTGCAGCGAGATGGCAGCCCCGGCCTATTGGCTGACCAGGCGCGGGTTGCCGCAGACGAGATCGA
>JAYSCC010000619.1:0-2128 GCA_041915065.1 Zavarzinia sp. | reverse complement strand
TCCGGCTGAAGGCCGAGGGCGGCCAGCCCGTGCTGGTCTTCGCCGACGGCGAGCGGGCCATGGGCCTCGCGGTCGACGAGATCGTCGACATCGTCGAGGACGAGCTGAAGGTCGAGCTGAAGGCGGCCCGCCCGGGCCTGATCGGCACCGCCGTGGTGGCCGGGCAGGCGACCGGTGTGGTCGACGTCGCCCACTACCTGACCATGGCCTATGACGACTGGTTCCGCCGTTCCGCCGCCGAAATGCCGGCGACCGAGCGCCACCGTTCGCTCCTCCTGGTCGACGACAGTCCGTTCTTCCGCAGCATGATCATGCCCGTGCTCTCGGTCGCCGGCTACGACGTGACCGCGGCGGAGGACGCCGCCTCGGCCCTGAAGCTGCGCGAGCAGGGCGCCCGCTTCGATCTCATCCTGTCCGATATCGAAATGCCCGGCATGGACGGCTTCGAATTCGCCGAGACCGTGAAGGCCGAGGGGCGCTGGCGGGATACGCCGATCATCGCCCTTTCCTCGCGCACGGCACCGGCCGATTTCGAACGTGGCCGCCAGGTCGGCTTCATCGATTATGTCGCCAAGGGCGACCGTGAAGGCTTGCTCGAATCGCTGCGTTCGACACTGGATAACAATCGCCGCGCGGCCTGACGCCGCGCCGCCGGTCACAGAGGTAGGGGCGAGTGATGAAGGCGTGCCTTGTCGTCGACGATTCCCGCGTCATCCGCAAGGTGGCGCGCCGCATGCTGGAAGAAATCGGCTTCGCGGTCGACGAGGCGGCCGACGGCAAGGAAGCCTTGGAGCATTGCGCCGCCAAGTTGCCGGATTTCATCCTGCTGGACTGGAACATGCCGGTGATGAACGGCCTCGAATTCCTCCAGGCCCTGCGCGCCATGCCGGGCGGTGACGCCCCCGTGGTGGTGTTCTGCACGACCGAGAACGACCTCGATCACATCCAGCTCGCCCTCGAAGCCGGCGCCAACGAATACATCATGAAACCCTTCGATCGCGAGATCCTGGAAGCCAAGCTCGCTTCGGTCGGTGTGCTCTGATGGCGGCTGCCGAGCCAACCGGGGACAGGCCGGCGGGCGATGGGCCGGCGGGCGACGGGCCGCTCCGGGTCATGCTGGTCGACGATTCGGCGGTGATCCGCGGGTTGGTCAGCCGTTGGCTCGAGGCGGAGCCCGACATCGAGGTGGTGGCGACCGCGGCCAATGGCGCGCTCGCCGTGCGCCAGGTGGCGCGCGCCAATCCCGAAGTGGTGATCCTCGACATCGAGATGCCCGAGATGGACGGGCTGACCGCCCTGCCCGAAATCCTGAAGCAGGTGCGCGGCGTCCGCGTGCTCATGTCCTCCACCCTGACCCGGGCCGGGGCCGAGGTTTCCATGAAGGCGCTGACCCTCGGCGCCGCCGACTATCTGACCAAGCCGAGTTCGACCCGTGAGGCCGGCACGGTCGATGCCTTTAAGGCCGAACTGGTGGCCAAGGTGCGGGCGCTCGGCCAGAGTGCCCGGCGCCGCAACCGCCTGATCGGCCGGCCCGCGCTCTCGGCGGCACCGGCGCCCGCCTTCGGCATCGCCAAGCGGCCGCCGCCGCCGGTCCCCGCCGCCCCCGCCGCGGTCTCGCTCCGCGCCGCCGGTACCGTGCGGCCGCAGGTGATCGCCATCGGCTCCTCGACCGGCGGGCCCCAGGCCCTCGCCGCCCTGCTCGGCACCATGGCGCAGCGCGTCGAACAGCCGATCCTGATCACCCAGCACATGCCGGCGACCTTCACCGCGATCCTGGCCGAGCATCTGGCGCGTTCCAGCGGCGTGCCCGCGGCCGAAGCGGTGGACGGCGAGGTGATCCAGGGCCGGCGCATCTATGTCGCCCCCGGCAACCGCCACATGCTGGTGGACCGTTCGGGCGCCCAGCGGGTGATCCGCCTGACCGACGACCCGCCGGAGAATTTCTGCCGCCCCTCGGTCGATCCCATGCTGCGCTCGATCGCGGCCGCCTATGGCCCGGCCGTGCTCACCGTGATCCTGACCGGCATGGGCCAGGACGGGCTGGTGGGCGGCCGCGCCATCGTCGCCGCGGGCGGCACCGTGCTCGCCCAGGACGAGGCGAGCAGCGTCGTCTGGGGCATGCCGGGGG
>JAYSCC010000618.1:0-2131 GCA_041915065.1 Zavarzinia sp. | reverse complement strand
AGCTTGTCGACGATGCTGGCTTCGGTGCCGGTCGCCTGCGGCAGCAAGCGCATGGCATCGGTGATCAGCCGGCCGATCGCCGGGATGTCGGCGGTGGTTTCGGTACGGATCAGCATATCAGGCTCCCTGGTTGTCGAGTTGGGCGCGAACCGAACTGCGACCGCGGTGTGAGATTCGGTAGGGGCTGCCGGCGCGGGATTCGATCAGCCGCTTCCGCCGCAAGCGGTTGAAGACGGTCAGGTCGAAGTCGGCGAGGATCATGCCTTCGCGCGTGACGCAGGTCGCAGAGGTGATTTTGGCGCCGTCGCCACGCTCGTGCAGGATGCGGCCGCCCAGGGCCAGAACGTGCAGTGCACGTTGTTCGTTCCGGGAGAGATTCATGGAAGTCTCGTATGACAGACGTGAAAAAACGCCTCGGGCGCTCAAGCGCCCGGCGGCTCCGACTTCACGTGGCTCTCTGAATTTCAGAGAGCCCTGTCACACAAGCTCTGACATCCAATCTCCATGGACCGAACGGCGCGCGATGACGCCGTTCGGATCACAACTTAGGAAGCGCGGGCCTCCGTTACAAGCCCGCCCGATCGCGGGTCAGGGGGCGTCGCAAGTGACGCTGTAGCCGCTGACCGAGGGGCCGGGCGGAACGCCGGGATCGCCCGCCGTGACCACCGAGAGGGCGGCGCCCTTGGCCCGGTAGTCGAAGGCGCAGAAGCCGAAGCCGGTGCCGGCGCAATCCTCGACCTCGGTCAGACCGGCGGCGGCCAGTTCCTTGGGATAGGCGTCGCGCGCGGCCGAATCGCCGTGGTCGACCGGCAGCCAGCCGTGGTCGGCCAGCAGGCGGCGGGCAACGGTGATGGGCAGGCCGTTGACATAGGGAACCGCGACCGCGCCGCCGCAGGCCGTTTCAACGGCCGCGAGGGGGCTCGCGATGATCGCCTCGGCGCCGAGGGCGTGGAGGTCGGCCACCGGCTGCGACAGGAAGTCGCCGTCCCAGATCCGCGCGCCGTCGGCGCCGAAATCGACGATGCGGCCGATCGACAGCGACTGCCCTCGCGGCACATAGAGGAGGCCGATCAGCTGGGCACCGGAAAAGAAGCCGACATTGCCGTCGGCCAAGGCGCAGGAACCGCTGGTGCCCTGTTCGAAGCCGCCGACGAAACTGACCGCCTGAAAGGCGCCGATCGCCACTTCACCGGTCACCGCCCAGCCCTTGGCGGCCACAGTGCGGCCGGCGGCGGTTCCGGGCGTGGCCAGGAGATGCTCGCAGCCCTGGCGGTCGGCAGCGCCGGCCGGGGCCGCCGGCAGGGCGGTCAGCGGAGCGACCGCGAGGCCGGGCACCTGGGAGGCGATCTGTACCGGGCCGCTGGCCCCTTCGGGCACCGCAGCCGCGGCGGCCAAGGGGGCGAGCGCCACCAGTGCCAGCGCCGCGAGCGCCGCCAAGGGATATCGGGCCATCGAGCTGGTTCCTTCCTGTTCGGCCGGGGTCGGCACGGGCGCCTCAGCCTCGCCGGGCGGTGCAGCGGCGGAGCCAGTCGCGCGCCGCGAGGCCACTGTGCCATTCGCCGTGGATCACGGTCGCGCCGTTCATTGCGACCTGGAAATCCTGGCGGTCCTCGATCGAGGCGATCAGGGCTTCGGTCGAGGGCACCGCGAACATGATCATGCCGAGCTCCTTGGCCCAGGGGAATGGCATGTGGAAGGCCTGGACCGTCTGCGCCTGGCCCGATTGGGTGAGCGTGACCCGGACCGTGTCGAGGCCCTGCGCCTTCGGGATGGCGGCGCCGTAGAAGGCCAGGAAGGTGCCACGGAACTCGCCGGCCCAATCCATCATCAGGACGCCGCCGTTGAGCTGGAGGAACGAGGCCTGGCACAGCCGGCGCCTCTCCGCGGGCGGGGACTCGCTATAGTCCCAGCTGCCGAGCTTCAGCGCCCGATAGGCCGGGTCCTGCATGCGCTTCGCCTCCGCCGCGCGGGCATTGTCCCGCTCCCAGGCGAGCAGGGCGGCGAATTCGTCGGCGGAGAAGATCGGCGGCTCGGGCGGGCCGGAGTCGTCCTCTTCGTCGTAGAACATCGAATAGTCGTAAGGGATGCAAAAGGCGTCGCCCGCCGGGTAGGTGTCGGGCGGGCAGGCGAG
>JAYSCC010000617.1:0-2132 GCA_041915065.1 Zavarzinia sp. | reverse complement strand
AAGATCAGAATGTCGCGCAGCGTATAGCCCGCGCGCGACGACGCCGGCGCAGAACGCCCCTCGCCCCTAGCCGAAAGAGCCAGCTCCGCCATATTGCTCCCGATCCCGAATCCCTTGCCCAGATTGGACAATGCCGGCGCCCAAAACAAGCGCGACCCTAAGTCGTCGAAAGTAAATATCGCGTTATGACACGGGCAGCAGCCCGCCCTACTGGAATCCGACGGCCAACTGCATCGAACCAGCGATAAATCCGGTCACCGCACCCAACACGAAGAAGATCCATTCGTCTTCCTGAAAGGCCGGACGCAACAGGTCCTGAAACTCGTCGGGCCGGAGCGCCCGGGTCCGTTCGGCCAGGAAACGGGCCAGGAAGCGGGCGCGATCCTTGTTGAAGGCCTCGTCCTCCAGGGGGTCGAGGGCCATGCTGGTCGACTTCTCGGCGATCGAACTCTTCAGCCCGGCATAGCCGTCCGGCCCCATGGTGAGTTGCAGCGTGGTGCGCACGATCGGCGATTCCAGCATCGGCGCCAGGTGCTTCTTGATGATCAGCTTGGTCTTGGCCGAATTGCGCCCGACCAGGATCTCCCGCGTGATACGGCCGATCGTGAGCATTTCGGTGGCGGCGAGTTCGGCGAATTTATCGGCGATCTCGCCCTGGCGGCGCAGGAACACACCCTGGATGCGCCAGGGCCCGATCTTGATCGGCTGGAGCGGCCGGAACACCATGGAAAGGGCGATCCAATTGGTCAGGAAGCCCAGCACGGCGGCATAGGCCGGCAGCATCCAATGCGCCGGAATGAAATAGAACAGGATCATCTGCAGGACGCCGAAGGCGAGCCCGATCCAGAAACTGATGCGAATCACGAAGCGGAGTTCGGGCGACCCCACCTCGAGGAACATGCGCACCACCAGGCTGCGGTCGGCGTCGACCTGATCGCCGATGAGTTGGTGAATGTCGACCAGTTCCTCGGCGTCGTCGATGATCTCGTCCATCATCTGGGCCATGACCTTGGCGAGCTGGCCGCGGGCATGGTTGTAGACGCGGTTGCGCACCAGGCGCGGCAGATTGGCCCAGAGCACCGGGCTCTGCTCCGCCATCAGCTCGTCGACGTAATCCTCGATCCGAGCGGCGACCGCCTTGGCGACATGTTCCGAGATCCGCTCCGGCTCCATCTTGCGCATGAAGTCGGACAGAGTGCCGATCTTGGACAAGGTCTTGTCGACCAGGATGTCGGCCATCTTGCGGCCCTTGCGCGGCACGACGCCCTGCCAGCCCAGGAAGGGCTTGGCCACACCGACGAATTCGATCGGGTAGAAGACCATCTGCATGGCCATCCAGACATGGCCCCAAGTGACCACCGCGGCGACGATCGGAATGCTGACGAAGCCCCAGAAATCCGGCCGGCTCGTCAGGTCGACCCAGAAGCTACCCAAATCCATTCCGCTACCCGTCCCCCCTCGATCCGTCCGGTCTCACGCCGGTCGCCCGATTATCCCTGCCCGCGCCCGCGAACCAAGCCGGAAACTTCCATCTTTGGTGCCATCCCGCCCGGCTCAGAGCAGAGTGGCGGCCAGCCCGACCGCGACGAAGAGCGCCACCACCACGGCATGGAGCAAAGGCATCTCGACGCGCAGGACATCGTGCTGCAAGCCGAGGAAGGCCAGGTCGTCCAGTGCCTCGAAACGATCGACGACCCGGCCACGCAGGCGCTCGGCGCAACCGTCCGCGAGGGCCGGATCCCTCGCCACATCCTTCAGGAGTGCCAGCAGCTCGTCGGTCGCCGACTGGACCATGCCGTTCATCGCCCCCGGCGAAATCACCATGGAGAGCAGCAACCGCCCCGGCAGGCGAGCGAAGACGCCGTTGACCCGGCGCTCGACGATGGCGCGGGTCCCCCGGGCACCGCGGCCCGCCACCAGTTCATCGATCACGACCGGCAGACGAAAGGCTTCGTCGGCCACCGTATCGGCGTAGTAGCCGGTGATCCGCCGCCGCTCCGGCAGCAAAGGCGAGAACAGCGCGCGCGGCACACGGTGCCGCCACACTTGCGGCGGCGGTATGAACAGCCAGCCGACGCTGGCGACCGAGGCGATATAGGCAAGCGCGGTACCCCCGACCAGTCCGGCGATGC
>JAYSCC010000616.1:0-2136 GCA_041915065.1 Zavarzinia sp. | reverse complement strand
CCGATCGAGAAACCGTTGGACTGGCCCTGATAGCTGCCGCGCTGTTCGACGCCCTGGGGATCGGTCCAGCGGAAGGCCACTTCGCCCTCGATGGAACCGACGATCAGATCGGGCTTCCAGGGCAGGCCCAGCACGGTCAATCTCGGCACTGCGAAGGCCGCCTTGCCGGGCAGCTTGGGACCGGAGACGGTCAAATTCTCCATCACCGCTTCGACCCGATAGGGATAGCCGCCGACCGAGAAATCGGTATAGGCGACCTCGACACCCTGGGAAGCCTGCTGGGCCACCCAGTCCTGCACCCCCTGGCGCACATTGCCGGCAAGATGGAACCAGAAGGCGGTCCAGGCGCCGACGGCCACGACGATGGCCAGAAGCAGGTAGAGATAGCGCCGCGATTTCAGCAAGATGGATCTCCCTCCGGGCTGCGGCATTCTCTATAGGGCAAACAAGGCCGCAGGGGGAGGCTCCCCCGCTCGGATGCGAGGCACGGATGGCGTTGGCGGACGATCTCTGGGTGTTCGGTTACGGTTCGCTGATCTGGCGGCCCGGTTTCGTCTTCCGCGAATCGCGGCCGGCCACGGTCTATGGCTGGCATCGCGCCTTCTGCGTCTATTCGGAACACTACCGCGGCACTGCGGCGCAGCCCGGGCTGGTGCTCGGCCTCGACCGGGGCGGTTCGTGCCGCGGCGTGCTGTTCAGGGTGGCCCGGGCGGAACGCGAGGCGACCCTCGCCTATCTCCGCGAGCGCGAGCTGGTGACCCATGTCTACAAGGAACGGCTGGTGCCGATCCGCCTGCCTGAGGGCAAGGTGATGGCGGTGACCTATGTCGCCGACCCCGAGCACCGCCAATATGCCGGCGGCCTCGGCTTCGCCGAGCAGGTCGAGCTGATCGCCGCCGCCCAGGGCATCGCCGGCCGCTGCCGCGACTATCTGGCCGCCACGGTCACCGAGATCGAACGCCTGGGCCTCGCCGACGGCGCCCTGCATCGCCTGCACAAGGCCGTCCAGGCAAGGCCGGAAGCGCCGCTGGGCGACCATGCGGTCGCCCACCTGGCCGGTTAGCCGTTGATCCGGTCGAAGGGATAGAGCGGGCGGCGGATTTCGCGGTAGTCGAGCTTGCTGTTGTCCGAGGTGGTCACCCCTTCGCCGTCCAAGGTGATGGTCGCTTTGGCCAGGGGCGCGAAGCCGGCGCGGTAGTGGATGCGCGATTTCAGCAGGAGATAGCGCTTCGCCTCCGGCTCGATGCCGACCGAGGTGAAGACGCCGCGGTCCCAGGGCTCGTGGTGATGCGAGGTGATCACGATCTCGACCCGGCCGTCGTCGATCGAGAGCACCGCCGTCGGCCCCATCTCGACCGTGACCCCGGTATACATCGGTCCGCGCACCACGAAGCGGCCATCGGTCAGCACTTTGACCCGGCCAGTGACCATGAGCGGCCGGCCCGGCAGGCCGAGGGCCGGCATGTCGATCCGCCCACCGAGGGGGATCGTCACCGTGGCGCCGACCCCGGCCGCCGCCATCGCCTGCACCGCGGCGGGATCATAGACGGCGCCGACCGCGACCTCGCGGAGCCCCTTGTCGATCACCGCGGCGATCACGCCCATGACGTCCTGCGTGCCGCCGGAACCGCAATTGTCGGCATGGTCGAGCAGGATCACCGGCCCGCCCAGATCACCCAGCGCCGCCGCCCGTTCGAGCGCCGCCTCCAGCGCCTCGTGGCCATAGAGGAAATCGTCGCGGAACCCGGTCGCCAGGTCGGCCAAGCGTTCGGCCGCGGCCCGGGCCTCGTCCCCGTCGCCGTCCGCGATCACCACCGCGGCCATGCCGGCATGGGCCACGTCCGCCATGGGAAAGCCGCCGAACACGGTCGCGGCGCGGAGCCCTTCGGCTTCGAGGCGGCGGGCTTCGGCGATCAGGTCGCGCATCGGGGCATCGTCCGTGCCCATGCGCAGCGTCTGGGCCAGCACGGGGATGGGCGCCCATGCCATGCGCGGGCGGGCCTTGCCGTCGATCGCATCGAACAGGATGCGGGCGACCTGCTCACCCACCTCCGCCATGTCGACATGGGGATAGGTCTTGTAGCCGATCAGGGCGTCGCAATTCTCGACCATCGCCGCGGGCAGGTTGCAGTGGAG
>JAYSCC010000615.1:0-2137 GCA_041915065.1 Zavarzinia sp. | reverse complement strand
ACGGGCGCGTGACGCGAGGGGCCACCCTCTGCCCCCGCGCGTCGGGTCAGGAAGCGCTTCACGGCGCGATCTTCGAGACTGTGGAACGAGACGACGGCGAGCCGCCCACCGGGGCGCAGCAGCCGCTCGGCGGCATGGAGCCCGCGGTCGAGTTCGCCCAATTCGTCGGTCACCGCGATGCGCAGCGCCTGGAAGGTGCGGGTCGCGGGATGGATGCGGTCGGCCTGGCCGCGGCCGATGGCGCGGGCGACCAGATCGGCCAGCGTCTTGGTCCGGGTGATCGGGGCTTCCGCCCGAGCGGCGACGATGGCGCGAGCGATCCGGCGCGAGGCATGTTCCTCGCCGTAGGCATAGATGAGATCGGCCAGTTCGGCCTCGGCCGTGCCGTTCACGATGTCGGCCGCGGTCGGCCCGGTATCGCCCATGCGCATGTCGAGCGGGCCGTCCTCGCGGAAGGAGAAACCGCGTTCCGCCTGGTCGACCTGCATCGAGGAAATGCCGAGGTCGAGGGCGATGCCGTCAACCGCCGTGATGCCGCTGGCGGCGAGCAGGGCTTCCATCTCGCCGAAACGCCCGGCCAGCATGGTGAAGCGCCCGGCCGCCTCGGCCTCGAGGGAGCGGCCGGTCTCGACCGCGGAAGGATCGCGGTCGATGCCATAGACATGGCCCGCCGGGGTTTCCAGGAAGGCCCGGCAATAGCCGCCGGCGCCGAAAGTGCCGTCGACGATCAGCTCGCCGGCCTGGGGCGCCAGCACGGCGACCACTTCGCGGCCGAGGACCGAGATGTGGGGGCCCTCGGTATTGATCATCGCCGTCATGCCGCACCCCCGTTTGTAGGGCGGCCCGGCCAGTTCAGGCGGGCGCGGTTGGCGCGGGTGATTTCGGCCGCCTTGGCGTTCATGGCGGCGAAGGCGGCGGGTTCCCAGATGCGGAACTGCTGGCCCAGGCCGACGAAGACCACCGCCTCGGAAATCCCGGCATGGGAGAGCAGCGGCTCGGGCAGGCTGATGCGGCCTTCGGGATCGAAGGCGAGTTGGTGCGAGGCACCGAAAATGGCGGTCGAGAAGGCTTCCCGCTCTTCCGAGAAGGGCGGCAGGTCGTCGACGGCGGCGGCCAGGCGGTCGAAATACTGGGCGCCGCAGCCGTCGATCGCCGGATAGTCCAGCGACGGATAGACGAAAATCCCGCCGAAACCCTGGCTGGAAGCGAGCGTGCGGAAGGGCGCCGGCACGGAGACCCGGCCCTTCTTGTCCACCTTGTTGGTGTATGTCGACGTGAACAACGCCAGCATCGAACGCCCCCGCACCACCCCGCACCGCGCGGCAAATGGGGGCTCTGCGCGCCCACGGGATGGGATTTCTTGGGATACCATGGGCATAGATGGGCGGTCAATGGGCGGACAGGGTTAAGCGATGGGAAAGACCCGTCTCGGCAGCCCCGAATTCGGGCTCGCCGCACGGGGACCGGAATGGTGAAATCGGCCCGGCGCGCGCCGGGCCGGCACGGGCGGAGAAGAGAGCGATGAAGGAACGACGAATGCCGTCTGGCCAGGTCCGATGCCGCGGCGGCAAAGCCTCGTGCCGCGACTCCGGCTCCGGGGGCGAAGGACGCTGCCCGGACGGCGCGGCAACAATGTGGCAGCCGGCCCCGATGGCCGGCAGGGGCCGCTGACATGCCCCGGATCCGCATCACCCCCCGCCTGTCGATCGACGAGAGCGAGATCGTCGAGAGTTTCATCCAGGCGTCCGGGCCCGGCGGGCAAAATGTGAACAAGGTGGCGACCGCGGTCGAACTCCGCTTCGATGTCGCCAACTCCCCGTCCCTGCCCGATCCGGTGCGGCACCGGCTGATCCAGCTCGCCGGGCGGCGCCTGACGCAGGAGGGCGTCCTCGTCCTCTTCGCGCGCCAGCACCGGACCCAGGAGCGCAACCGGGCCGATGCCCGCGCCCGCTTGGTCGAGCTGATCCGCGCCGCCACCGTGGCGCCCAAGCCCCGGCGTGAGACCAGGCCGACCTATGCGAGCCAGCAGCGCCGGCTGGAAGCCAAGTCCGGCCGTTCGGCAGTCAAGAAGGCGCGAGGCAAGCCTGTGCTCGATTGACCCCTTGCAATCGAGTGTTTTTAGATATATCTAATTTCC
>JAYSCC010000614.1:0-2137 GCA_041915065.1 Zavarzinia sp. | reverse complement strand
ACATCGTTGGAGAGCACAACGGGCGCCGGTTCGGCGGCTGTCAGGGCGGGCCGCTCGCGACGCAGGAACTCGCCCATCGGGCCGGCCGGGCAGCCGTCGCCGCCGCTCGCCTCCTGGGTCTTGGCGAGGTTGCCCAGCGCCGGTAGCAGCAAAGTCGCCGCCAGGGCCAGGAGAAGCACGCCGGCACCCTTGGCCAAGGGCCGCAGACGCTCGAACCAGACCGTGCCGAAGGACATCAGACCGGCAACGGCGACCGCCCCCACCGCCGCATATTCGACAAGGAAACGCCGGTAGGTGAGCCCGGCCCAGAGCGTGACCAGGGCGAGAACGGCGAGCAGAACCATGGCGCGCCGGACCGGCCCGTTCTGCGCCGCCCGCAAGTACAACGGCAGCAGCGGCACGGCCAAGGCGACGCCACCGACGTAGAGCAGAAATTCGGCCAGCCCGCTGCGGGTCCAGAATCGGATCGGCTGCATCTCACCGATGGTGCCGATCATTGCGGTCATCACCGGGTCGCCGATCTCGAGCGAAGCCCGCTCGAAGCCCGGGAAGCAGCCTGCCAGGGCGCCCAGGGCGCCGGCTGCCAGCGAGGCTCCCAGTAACAGACGCCTGACCCCGTCACGCCGAATCAAGCGGGCGGTCCGACGGTCCAGGACCAGGACTCCGCTGAACACCGCCGTGGCAAGCAGCGCCGTGGTCAGGTGCAGGACGGAAATGCGGTCATAGTCGGCGACGAACCAGCGTTCCGGCCTGACGTCGACCAGAATCGCCAGGGCCGATAGCGCGGCCAGCCCGACGGATGCCCGAAATCCCTGAAGCGCCAGCGCCTCCCCCTCTTCCCGCCCGAACACGAAGAGCAGTCCGAAACAAGCCAGGAGGGGCATGATCACGAGTTGGGCCTCCGGCCCGACCCAGATGCCGAAGCCACCGCAGGCGCCGGCCGCATAGGCCATCCACCGCCGGCACGGATCGATAGCAGCGCGCAACCCGGCCCCCAGGCAAGCCACCACGGCGAGCAGAATCAGCACGTGATGATCCGCCCGCCCGATCGCGCCATAGGACAGCACCACCGGCTGGGCGAACAGGATCAGCCCAGCGAACCAGGCGACGTCGCGCGGCCAGAGCGCCCGCGCAGCCCAGACCGCGACCAGACAGGACAGGGCATGGAGCAGCGGGCAGACCATCATGCCCGACCACCAGACCGCATCGGCCCAATCGGCGCCCAACACATGGGCGGCCAAGGCCGGCCCCAGGATCAGGAGGTCGAGGGGCCGCGTCCAATGCAGCGGCATGCCGTCCGGCGCCGCCAACTTATAGATCGTATTGTCGTACCAGCCACCGCCCTGCACGAGCTGCCAGACCCGGAGCAGGCGCGTGTAACTGTCGGTATCGAGCAACTGATGGCCGCCGATCGCGCCGTCTGGCCCGCTCGCCAGGTGCCAATGTCCCGACAAGACAATGGTCACGAACAGGAAGGGCAGCCAGCGGCTGAGCAGGGAGCTGTTCATTTTCTCACTTCTGAAGCGCGCCGGCACGGCGGTCGCACGGACCGCCGCTCCATGCTAGACCTGCGCCGGACGGAAGGCTCAAAACAGCATGGAAGCGGTTAACAAATGTCCCCAGCCAGCGGGATCGTGATCGGCGGCGGGCCGGCCGGCCTGATGGCGGCCGAAATCCTGCTCGACGCGGGAGCGTCCGTCACCCTCTATGACGCCATGCCGTCGCTCGGCCGGAAATTCCTGATGGCCGGCAAGAGCGGCCTCAACATCACCCACGCCGAAGAGCTGGAGGCTCTGCTCGACCGCTTCGGCGCGGCGCGGGCACGGCTGGAGCCGGCGATCCGTGCCTTCGATCCGACAGCGATCCGCGCCTTCTGTGCCGGCCTCGACATCGAGACTTTCACCGGCTCGTCCGGCCGGGTGTTTCCCGCCGAATTCAAGGCCGCCCCCCTCCTCCGCGCCTGGCTGCACCGGCTGCGTGGCCGGGGCCTGCAAGTCCGGGTGCGGCACCGCTGGCTCGGCTTCGCCGCCGATGGCGGGCTTCGCTTCGCGACGCCTGCGGGCGAGGTTCGCGCCAATGCCGCGGCCGTGGTGCTGGCACTCGGCGGGGCGAGCTGGCCGTCGCTCGGCTCGGACGG
>JAYSCC010000613.1:0-2140 GCA_041915065.1 Zavarzinia sp. | reverse complement strand
GATGTCGGCGCCCGCCTTGGCGAAGCCTTCGATGAAGGGATCGACCGGCGCGATCATCAGATGGACGTCGAAGACCTTGCGGGTATGGGGACGCAGCGCCGCGACCACCGAAGGCCCGATGGTGATGTTGGGCACGAAATGGCCGTCCATCACGTCGACATGGATGTAGTCCGCCCCGGCCGCGTCCATGGCGCGTACTTCCTCGCCGAGCTTGGCGAAGTCGGCCGAGAGAATCGACGGAGCGATGCGAATCGATTGTTGCATGACCTGCTCGTAACAGTTACCGGCCCGGCTGCCAACCGGTCAGATGCGGACGAGGCGGGCAGCGTAGAAACCGTCGATGCCGCCGAGCGTTTCGAGATGGCAGGGCAGGGTACGGAGGTCGCCGGCCGCGGTGAGGGCACCTTCGAGCCCCGGTACTTCGGCCGGCAAGACGGGCTCCCGGCGCCAGCCCGGGCTGGCGGCCAGGAAGGCGTTCACCAGGTCCGGCCCCTCGCGCGGTTCGATCGAACAGGTGCAGAAGACCAGCGTTCCGCCCGGCGCCACCAGGGCGGCGGCGGCCCCCAGCAGCTTGGCCTGGACCCGGCCCAGGCTGCGGATCTCGTCGGCGGTCCGGTGCAGGGCGATGTCGGGATTGCGGCGGAGGGTACCGGTCGCCGAGCAGGGCGCGTCGAGCAGCACGAAGGGGAAGGGCTCGGCCGGGCGCAAGGCGGCGACGTCGGCCGCGACCGTCTCGGCCCGCAAATGCAGACGCTCCAGGTTTTCGCGCAGGCGGTCGAGCCGGCCGCGCGCCTGGTCGACCGCGGTGACCTCGGCCCCGGCGGCGGCGAGCTGGGCCGTCTTGCCGCCCGGGGCGGCGCAGAGGTCGAGCACGCGGGCGCCCGCGACGGCGCCGAGCAGGCGGGCGGGCAGGGCGGCGGCGGCATCCTGGACCCACCAGTCGCCCGTGTCATAGCCCGGCAGCTCGGTCACCTTGCCCGGCCGGGCGAGGCGGAGGCTGCCGGTCGGCAGCAGGGTGGCGCCCAGCCTCTCGGCCCAGGCGGCGGCATCGAGGCCCGGCTTCAGGGTGAGGTCGAGGGGGGCTTCGCGCTGGTTGGCGGCGGCGATCCTGGCCGCCGTCTCCGGCCCGTAAACCTTGACCCAGCCGGTCCACAGGAAATCGGGGGTCGAGCTGCGGGCGCGGTCGATCGCGGCTTCGATCGCCTTCCGCTCGCGGTCGATCCGGCGCAGCACGGCATTGGCGAGGCCCTTCAGCCGGGCCAGCTTGCCGTCCACCAGTTCGACCGTGGCGCCGACCGCGGCATGGGGTGGCACCTCGAGGATCAGGAGCTGGGCGGCGCCCAGCGCCAGGACGGCGCGCAGCCGGTCCGGCAGATGGCCGTCCGGCCGGTCCAGGCAGCTTGCCACGACGGCCAGGAGATAGCCCCAGGAGCGGACGCAGGCAGCGGCCAGGGCATGGGCAAAGGCGCGGTCGCGCGGTTCCAGCTTGGCCAGCGCCCCGGCATGGTCCAGCGCTTCGTCCAGCGGCACCCCCCGCGCCACCACCGCCTCCACCAGGCCGAGGGCGGCGAAACGCGCGGCGATGCCGGCATGACCGGCATCGGCCGGCGTATCGATCAAACTCAATTCCAGGGTCCTGCCTGACCCATCTCGACCGCCATGCGGCGCAGGCGCTCGATCCGGTTTTCCATCCGCGGATGGGTGGTGAACAAGCCATCCATAGCACGTCCGTGCAGCGGATTGACGATGAACAGATGGGCCGTGGCCGGATTGGCTTCGGCGCCGCGGTTCTCGATCGCCTCGGCACCCTGGGAGAGCTTGTTCAAGGCGGAGGCGAGCCAGAGCGGTCGGCCGCAGATTTCGGCGCCCATGCGGTCGGCCTCGTATTCCCGGCTCCGCGAGATGGCGAATTGCACCAGGGCGGCGGCGACCGGCGCCAGCAGGGCGACCAGGATGCCAGCGATTGGCCCCAGCGGATTGTTGCGGTCGTTCGAGGAGCCGCCGAAGAAGAAGGCGAAATTGGCCAGCATGCCGATGGCGCCGGCAATGGTCGCGGTCACCGTCATGGTCAGGGTGTCGCGGTTCCGGACATGGGCGAGTTCGTGCGCCATCACACCCGCGATCTCTTCTTCCGAGAGCA
>JAYSCC010000612.1:0-2146 GCA_041915065.1 Zavarzinia sp. | reverse complement strand
CCGCGCGGTCGAGCTTATGGAACACGTGGGCATTCCCGATGCCGCCGGCCGGCTCTCCGCCTATCCGCACCAACTCTCCGGCGGCATGAGCCAGCGCGTCATGATCGCCATGGCCGTCGCCCTCGACCCCCGCCTGTTGATCGCGGACGAGCCCACCACCGCTCTCGACGTGACCATCCAGGCGCAGATCCTGCGCCTCCTGGTCGAGCTGCAGCGGAAGAAGGGCATGGGCCTGATCTTCATCACCCACGATCTCGGCGTGCTGGCCGAAATCGCCGACCGCGTCGTCGTCATGTATGCCGGCGAAGTGGTCGAGACGGCGAAGACCGCCGACCTCTTCGCGACCCCGCGCCACCCCTATACCGCCGCCCTGCTTGCCGCCCTGCCCGACCGCGCGCTGACCACCATGCAGGCCGGCAAGCGAGGCCGCCTGCCGGCCATTCCGGGTGTCGTGCCGGGGCCGTTCGACCGCCCGGCCGGCTGCCTTCTGTCGCCGCGCTGCCGTTTCGCCGACCAGCGCTGCCACCTGGAACATCCACCGTTGCATGACCTCGGCGCCGGCACGGCGCGTTGCCACCGGCCGCTGAACGATGCCGGCGTGCCGGCCGGCGAATTGGCGGGGGCCGCCTGATGGAAACGGTTCTCGAAGCAGTCGACCTGCACAAGACCTATGTCGTCGGCCGCGGCCCGTTCCGGGCGGCACGCGACCTCCATGCCGTCAACGGCGTCTCCTTCTCGCTCGCCGCCGGGCGCACCCTGGCGATCGTGGGCGAGAGCGGCTGCGGCAAGTCCACCCTGGCCCGCCAGCTGACCCTGATCGAGAGCCCGAGCGCCGGCCGCCTGCTGATCGACGGCACCGACGCCACCAAGCCGACGCCGGAAGCGCAGAAGGCGCTCCGCCGCGCGGTACAGATGGTGTTCCAGAACCCCTATGGTTCCCTGAACCCGAGACGGACCATCGGCGCCGCCCTGGCCGAACCGCTGATCATCAACACAGGCCTAAGCCGGCAGGAGCGGACAGAGGCGGTCCGGGCCATGCTGACCAAGGTCGGCCTCCGCCCCGAACACGCCGACCGCTATCCCCACATGTTCTCCGGCGGCCAGCGCCAACGCATCGCGATCGCCCGGGCGTTGATGCTGCGCCCGCGCATCCTGGTCGCGGACGAACCGGTCTCCGCCCTCGACGTCTCGGTCCAGGCCCAGGTCCTCAACCTCCTGATGGACCTGCAAGACGAGATGGGCCTCGCCATGGTCTTCATCAGCCACGACCTCGGCGTGGTGCGCTTCGTCGCCGACGAGGTGCTGGTCATGTATCTCGGCCTGCCGGTCGAGCAGGCCCCGGCGGAGAGCCTGTTCCGGCACCCGCGCCACCCCTATACCAGGGCCCTGCTGGCGGCCCGGCCGCAAATCGAGGCGGACGAACGCGCCCACCGGCCGCCGCCCTTGACCGGCGAACTGCCCTCGCCCCTCGACCCGCCGAGCGGCTGCGTCTTCCGCACCCGCTGCCCGCTGGCGAGCGAGCGTTGTGCCGCCGAACGGCCGAAGCCCCGCCTGGTCGGCGATGCCATGGTGGCCTGCCATTTCGCCGAACAGGTGGTGTGACAGCCGACACAATCCCCCGATTCCGGGCTCGACGGGATAGGGGCGGCCTCTCTAGGGTGCCGCCCGCAACCCTCGTCACGACCGGGACATCATGCGCCTTTCCGTCCTCGCCCTCGCCTTCGGACTGCTCACTGCCGCTCCTGCCGTCGCCGCCGACGTCGCAGGCGCCAAGGATCACCCGCTGGTCGGCCGCTACGACGGCTCCGAGATCCAGGTCTATGCCACCAAGGAATTCGACCGGATCGCCCTGATGCAGGGCCCGATCGATCGTGCCGGCGTCAACAAGGACGGCATGACCGGCGATTCCTGGCTCCAGCTCGACGGCAAGGTGACCCGCATCCGCTATGTCGGGCCGGCCGGGCGCTCCTCGCTCGAAGTGATCCGCAACGTCGAAGACGGGCTGAAGGCCAAGGGCTTCTCGATCGTCTATGCTTGTGACGACATCGATTGCTTCGTCAACCGCAAGGGTAGCATCTATCAGCTCGGCGACATCCTGGACGACACAAGGGTAGGCTTCAAATATGCCGACCATTCGCGTTACATC
>JAYSCC010000611.1:1111-2161 GCA_041915065.1 Zavarzinia sp. | reverse complement strand
GAGTTGCTCGACGCCATGACCGCCGACGAGGTCGCCGAAACGATGAAGACCGGCGAGTGGCTGTCGACCGATATCCGCCGCTATCTGCCCTGTGCCCTGCGGGCCAGCCGTCTGGGGGTCGGGCGGGTGCACCTGATCGGTTTCGAGCAGGACGGCGCGCTGCTGCGCGAACTGTTCACCCATGACGGCGTCGGCACGGTGGTCACGCGCGAATCGCTGGAAAGCATCCGCGAAGCCAAGCCGGACGACATCGGCGCGCTGATTGCCCTGATCGAGCCGATGGAGGCCGAAGGCGTCCTCGTACACCGGCCGCGCGAACTGCTGGAACGTGAAATCGAGCATTTCTCCATCGTCGAGCACGACGGCATCATCGTCGGCTGCGCGGCGCTCTATGCCCACTCCGACGAGGAGGCCGAACTGGCCTGTCTGGCGGTCAGCCAGGAACATCGCGAATGGGGCTACGGCGAACAACTGATGAAGCGCATCGAGCGGCGCGCGAAGAAGGCCGGCATCAAGCGCCTGTTCGTGCTGACCACGCGCACCGAGCACTGGTTCGTCGAGCGCGGCTTCAAGCTGGGCACGGTCGACGACCTGCCGGCCAGGAAGCGCGACATGTACAACTATCAGCGGCGGTCCAAGGTCCTGTTCAAGACCTTATAATTCGCCCATCACCCTCACGGAGTTACCCATGGCACGTACCGTCAATTGCATCAAGCTCGGCCGCGAGGCCGAAGGTCTGGATTTCCCGCCGTATCCCGGCGCGCTCGGCCAGCGCATTTTCGAGAACGTCTCGAAGGAAGCGTGGCAGCAGTGGATCAAGATGCAGACCATGCTTATCAACGAGAACCGCCTCAACCTGGTCGATGCGCGGCACCGCAAATATTTGACCGAGCAGGTCGAGAAGCACTTCTTCGGCGACGGCGCCGACCAGATTCAGGGCTACGTTCCGCCGAAAGCCTGAAGCCTGCCGGTGGCTACCAGGAAACCCCGCTCCGGCGGGGTTTCTGTTTTTGAAGCTCAGGCGGCGATCGGTTTGCCGTCCGGCCGGGT
>JAYSCC010000611.1:0-1101 GCA_041915065.1 Zavarzinia sp. | reverse complement strand
GGCAATGGTGGCGGAGCGCGGGCGGCCGCCGACCGCTTCCGGGAACTGGTTGGCCGGCCATGCGGAAACGGCGGTCGGCCGGGCCGGATCGGAGCGCTCACTGGCCGTTTCGCCGGGGTGCTGGATGTTGACGAACAGCGTCCTGCCATCCGGCGTCATCGTGATGCCGGTCAATTCGCAACCCTTGGGGCCGGTCAGGAAGCGGCGTGTTTCGCCGCTTTTGACGTCGGCGACCAGCATCTGGTTGTTCGCCAGATTGGCGTAGTCGCCCTTGTTCAGCACGCTGGTCGACACGTCGGTCTGGATCCACAGGCGGCCGCTCTGGTCGAACCACAGGCCGTCCGGGCTGCCGTAGGCATCGCCCCGGATATTGCCCTGCTTGTTCGGGTCCGGGTTCTGCGGGTCGCAGGCCAGCGCGAAAATGTCCCATTCGAATTCGCTTGCCGCCGCATCGTGGCCACTTTCGCGCCAGCGGATGATGTGCCCGAAGGTGTTTTCAGCACGTGGGTTGGCAGCATTCAGGCCGGGTGCCTCGGGCGTGCCGCGTTTGGCGTTGTTGGTCAGCGTGACATAGACCTCGCCGCTTTGCGGGTGTACAGCAATCCACTCGGGGCGATCCATTTTGGTCGCGCCGGCGAGGTCGGCGGCCTGGCGGCAGCGAATCACCACCTCGCCCTGGCTGGTGAACCCGTTGGCTGCGGTCAACCCGCCATTCGGGTAGTTTTCGCCATGGCGCAGCGGTAGCCAGCGCCCCTTGCCGCCATCGCCGAAGCGCGCGACGTAGAGGGTCCCTTCGTCGAGCAGGCTGGCGTTGCCGGGATTGCCGGCACGGTAACGGTCGCGCGAGACGAATTTGTAGATGTACTCGAAACGCTCGTCGTCGCCCATGTAAACCACCGCCCGGCCATCACGGGCCAGGGCGACGGTGGCCCCTTCGTGCTTGAAGCGGCCGAGCGCGGTGCGCTTGACGGGTGCCTGTTCGGGATTCCACGGGTCGATCTCGACCACCCAGCCGAAGCGGTTGACTTCGTTGGGGTGGCGTGTGGCGTCGAAACGTTCGTCAGATTCGTGCCAGCGGAAGCCGAAGCCATTTTCCGTCAG
>JAYSCC010000610.1:0-2171 GCA_041915065.1 Zavarzinia sp. | reverse complement strand
GGCGCCTTCGTGCGCGGCGACCATATCCGCGTCACCTTGGTGATCGGTCGCTTCACCGGCCGGGCCCGCCGCGGTTTCGAGATCTTCTCGCTGGCGCTCGCGATCCTGACCTGCGGTGCCTTCGCCTTCTACAGCATCAAGATGGCCTGGTGGTCGTGGAAGTTCCACGATATCTCGTCGGCCAACGACGCCACGCCTTTGTGGATCCCGCAGATCGGTATGGCCGTCGGCACCACGGTGTTCTGCATCGCGCTGATCGAGGAACTGGTCCTCGTGCTGCGCGGCAAGACGCCGGGCAGCGACACCAGCGAAATCGCCCATACGGAATAAGTCCATGGACCAGGTCATTGTCGCCATTTTCCTGATCGTCGCGCTGTTCGCGCTGTTCGCCACCGGCCTGTGGATCGGGCTGGGGCTGCTCGGCTGCGGCTGGATCGCGATGGCGCTGTTCACCACGCGCCCCGTGGGCGACGCCATGGTCACCACGATCTGGGGCTCGTCGACCAGCTGGACGCTGACCGCCCTGCCGATGTTCATCTGGATGGGCGAGATCCTGTTCCGCACCCGCCTGTCCGAGGACATGTTCAAGGGCCTGGCGCCCTGGATGACCCGCATCCCCGGCCGCCTGCTGCACACCAACGTGATCGGCTGCACCATCTTCGCCGCCGTCTCCGGCTCGTCGGCCGCCACCTGCGCCACCATCGGCAAGATGACCATCCCCGAGCTGCGCGCCCGCAAATACCCCGAGGACATGATCATCGGCACGCTGGCCGGCGCCGGCACGCTCGGCCTCTTGATCCCGCCCTCGCTGATCATGATCGTCTACGGCGTCGCCGCCGATGTCTCGATCGCCAAGCTGTTCATCGGCGGCGTCTTCCCCGGCATCATGCTGGCCGCCCTGTTCATGGGCTACATCATGGTCTGGTCCTGGCTCAACCCGGGCAAGGTCCCCGCCCCGACCGAGACGCTCAGCTTCCGCCAGAAGCTGTGGGCCTCGCGCAGCCTGCTGCCCACCGTCGGGCTGATCGTCGCCGTGCTCGGCTCGATCTATACCGGCTTCGCCACCGCCACCGAGGCGGCCGGCCTCGGCGTCGTCGGCGCCCTGGTGATCTCCTGGGCCCAGGGCAGCCTGACCCGCGCCACCTTCACCGAGAGCCTGATGGGCGCCACGCGGCTCAGCTGCATGATCGCCCTGATCCTGGCCGGATCGGCCTTCCTGACGCTGGCCATGGGCTTCACCGGCCTGCCGCGCCATCTCGCCGACTGGATCGACTCGCTCGGGCTGTCGGCCGGCGCCCTGATCCTCGCCATGATGGTGTTCTACATCGTGCTCGGCTGCTTCCTCGACGGCATCTCCATGGTGGTCCTGACCATGGCCGTCGTCCTGCCGATGATCGAGCGCCTGCATATCGACCTCGTCTGGTTCGGCATCTTCGTCGTCCTGGTCGTCGAGATGGCCCAGATCACCCCGCCGGTCGGCTTCAACCTCTTCGTCCTCCAGGGCATGACCGGACACCAGATCACCTATATCGCCAGGGTCGCCTTCCCGCTCTTCCTGCTCATGTGCGCCGCCGTCGCGCTCCTGTTCTTCTTCCCCGGCCTCGCCACATGGCTGCCAACACAGATGATCGGCAGCGGAGGCTAAAGGCATGCTGCCGATCCAGCGTTTCACCGGCACCGCCCCGGGACGCAGCAGCGCTGTCGTCTACGGCAACCTCGTCTTCACCGTGGCGGTGGCCGACACCGTCGAGATGGACATGCGGAAGCAGACGGCGGAGGCGCTCGCCAAGATTGACCGCCACCTGGCCAAGGCCGGCACCGACAAATCGCGGCTGCTGTCGGTCACCGTCTACATCGCCGACATGGCGCTGAAGGCACAGATGAACGAGGTCTGGCTTGGCTGGGTCGATGCGGAGAATCCGCCGCAGCGCGCCTGCATCGGCGCGACGCTGGAAGGCCATCACATGCTGGAAATCGTCGCGGTCGCGGCGACGAAGGACTGAGCGCCAGAAGCCCGGCCCTCAGAAGCTGGGCGGCGTGCAGGCGCTGACCAACTCGCAGGGCTCGCTGCCGATATTGCGGAAGCGGTGCGGCTGGCTGCTCTCGAAGTAATATGCCTCGCCCGGCCCCAGCACGCGCACCTGGTCGGCCACCGTCACCTCGATGCGGCC
>JAYSCC010000609.1:0-2180 GCA_041915065.1 Zavarzinia sp. | reverse complement strand
GTGGCCGGCCGCCTGCCCAACCTCCTGGGCGAGCAGGCGGTGGTCCAGCTCGCCCGAGTTTAGAGCGCTACCTCGAACGAGGCTTCGGTCTTGGCTTCGATCTCGGCCAGGGGCACGCCCTCGGCCACTTCGATCAGGGTCAGGCCGCCGTCGCCGTGCTTGTCGATCGTGAAGACGCCGAGGTCGGTGATCACCATGTCGACGACACGGGTGCCGGTCAGCGGCAGGTTGCAGGCCTTCAGCAGCTTGGGCGAATTGCCGGCGGTGTGTTCCATCACCACGACGACCTTCTTCACCCCGGCGACCAGGTCCATGGCGCCGCCCATGCCCTTCACCATCTTGCCCGGGATCATCCAATTGGCGAGGTCGCCGTTCTCCGCGACCTGCATGGCGCCCAGGACCGAGAGGTCGATATGGCCGCCGCGGATCATGGCGAAACTGTCGGCCGAGGAGAAGAAGCTCGAATCGGGCAGTTCGGTGATGGTCTGCTTGCCGGCGTTGATCAGGTCGGCGTCTTCCTCGCCCTCGAAGGGGAAGGGGCCCATGCCCAACATGCCGTTTTCCGACTGCAGGGTGACATGCACGCCTTCGGGGATGTAATTGGCGACCAGCGTCGGAATGCCGATGCCGAGGTTCACATAGAAGCCGTCCTGCAGCTCCTTGGCCGCGCGGGCGGCCATCTGTTCACGGGTCCAGGCCATGGCGGGGCTCCTCAGATCTTCTTCCGGGTCGTGCGCTGCTCGATGCGCTTCTCGTAGTTCTCGCCCTTGATGATGCGCTGGACGAAGATGCCGGGCGTGTGGATATGGTCGGGATCGATCGTGCCGGGCTCGACCAGTTGCTCGACCTCGGCCACCGTGACCTTGCCCGCGGTCGCCATCATCGGGTTGAAGTTCCGCGCCGTCTTCCGGTAGACGAGATTGCCGGCGGTATCGCCGCAATGGGCCTTCACGACCGAGAGATCGGCGACGAGGCCCGTCTCCATCACATAGGTCTCGCCGTTGAAGACGCGGGTCTCCTTGCCCTCGGCGACCAGGGTGCCGACGCCGGTCTTGGTGAAGAAGGCCGGGATGCCGGCACCGCCGGCGCGGCAGCGCTCGGCCAGCGTGCCCTGCGGGTTGAATTCGAGCTCCAGCTCGCCCGAGAGATACTGCTGGGCGAACAGCTTGTTCTCGCCGACGTAGGACGAGATCATCTTGCGGACCTGCCGCGTCTCCAGAAGGACGCCCAGGCCGAAGCCGTCGACGCCCGCATTGTTCGAGATGAAGGTGAGGCCCTTCACGCCCGAAAGGCGGATGCCCTCGATCAGATTCTCCGGGATGCCGCACAGGCCGAAGCCGCCGGCCATGATGACCATGTCGTCGCGGAGCAGCCCGGCGAGGGCGGTGACCGCATCGGGATAGACCTTTTTGCTCATTGTCGCGCAGTTCCGTTTCTGCCGGGTGACGCAGGGGCAGGCTCGCCCCTCCGGGACAGAATGCAGCGCCGAAAGGATTAGCGCAACGCGGCAGGAACCAGGCGCGATTTCCCTCGACATTGGTCGGGGACTTCGTGCAAACGCGAGATTGCGGGTTGCGAAACGGGCGCTAGTGTGCTGCCTGATGCTTCGTTCTTGCGGGGGCCGACTCCCCCGCCTTCCCAGCGTCCTGGAGACCATCATGGCAAAATCCCCCGTCCGCGTTGCAGTGACCGGCGCCGCCGGCCAGATCGCCTATTCGCTGCTGTTCCGCATCGCCAACGGCGACCTGCTCGGCAAGGACACCCCGGTCATCCTCCAGCTCCTCGACCTGCCGCAGGCGCTCAACGCCGTGAACGGCGTCGTCATGGAAATCGACGACTGCGCCTTCCCGACGCTGGCCGGCGTGGTCATCACCGACAATCCGGAAGTCGCCTTCAAGGATGCCGACGTCGCCATCCTGGTCGGCGCCCGTCCGCGTTCGAAGGGCATGGAGCGCGCCGACCTGCTGGCCGCCAATGCCGCCATCTTCAAGGTCCAGGGCGCGGCCCTGAACAAGGTCGCCTCGCGCGACGTCAAGGTGCTGGTGGTCGGCAACCCGGCCAACACCAACGCCTATATCGCCATGAAGTCGGCGCCGGACCTGCCGGCCAAGAATTTCACCGCCATGCTGCGCCTCGACCATAACCGCGCGCTGTCGCAGCTCGCGGCCAAGGCCGGCGTC
>JAYSCC010000608.1:0-2180 GCA_041915065.1 Zavarzinia sp. | reverse complement strand
TCCAATGCCGCCTCCTTCTGCACGACCCGGCCGGCCCGGCGCAACAGGACTTCGTGCAGGGCGCGTTCGCGCCGGGGCAGCATCAGGGCTGCACCGGCGACGGCGGCTTCCCCGTTGGTGGCGTCATAGGTGAGATTGCCGAGGCTCAGGCGGGGCGTCAGGCTGTCGCGCGGGCGGCGCAGCAGGGCGTGCAGCCGTGCCACCAGTTCGGACTGTGCGAAGGGCTTGCCCATATAGTCGTCCGCTCCGGCGTTGAGGCCCATCACGCGGTCTTCGATTTGGTTACGGGCCGTCAGCGCCAGGATGGGCAGCCCGGGGTGCAGGCGGTGCAGCAGAGGCACCAGGCTCAGACCCTCGCCATCGGGCAGCCGGCGGTCGATCACCGCGGCGTCGAAGCGTCCGGCCTTGGCCAGGGCGGCGGCATCGGCGACGGTCCCGGCGAGATCGACGGCAAAGCCGTCGCGGCGCAGGTTCTCCGCCACCATGGGGCCGAGGTCGGCATCGTCTTCGACCAGCAGAATGCGCATTTCCCCACCCCGCTCCCTGCTCGTCAGGCAGGCGTCAGCATTTGGCACCATTATCGGTCTATCGCTGGTGGTGCCTCTCTCCCCGCCGGTGAAGCGTAGCGAGGAGTTCCTCATGCGTCATCCGGCAAGAGCCGCGTTCCTCGCTCTTGCTCTTCTGTCGCTCGGCGCAGGCGGCGTATCCGCCGCCGACCTGTGCAGCGGCTCGGGCACGCAGAAGCCCGAAGCCGAGGTCCGGGCGACGATCGAAGGGCGAGGGTATGAAATCCGGTCTCTAGGCAGCCTGGACGGTTGCTACGAGATCAAGGGAACCGACTCGGATGGCAAGAAGGTCGAATTATACGTCAATCCGTGGACCGGTGAGGTGGTGAAGACCAAGACTTATTGACCTGCCTCGGTAGAATTGGCATCCGGTGACTGCCCCTTCCGGATGCTATGCGCGGCCCCCACATCCGCCCCCTGCCCTACCCGGCGGGTGCGGGGGTCGCCACTCTTTTTTGTGGATGAGTGTTCATGAGCGACGGCGTGTCTCGCGAAGTCACGGTCTGGGACCCGCTGGTCCGGCTGTTCCACTGGTCCCTGGTCGCCGCCATGGCGATCGTCTGGCTCTTCGAGGACGGCGAGATCCTGCACCGCGTTGCCGGCTATGCCGCCCTGGGCTTGGTCGGCTTTCGCCTGATCTGGGGCTTGATCGGGCCGCGCCATGCCCGCTTCATCGACTTCCTGCAGCCGCCCGGTTTCGCCCTCCGCTACCTGATCGCGGAAATTCAGGGGCGCGGCCGGCGCTATCTCGGGCACAATCCGGCCGGCGGCATCATGATCGTCGTGCTGATGGCCCTGATCGCGGCGACCGCCATCACCGGCTGGATGTCGGTCACCGATGCCTTCTTCGGCGACTATGCGGTGCTTGAGGCGCACGAGATCCTGTCGAACGTCCTGCTCGGCTGCATCGGCCTGCATCTGGCGGGCGTCGCCTTCGCCAGCCTGCGCCACGGTGAGAACCTGGTCCGGGCCATGGTCACCGGGCGCAAGCGCGGCTGAGCCCGCTCAAGGGCAGCCGGCGGCCACTTCCTCGAGCGACAGCTTGCCGTCGCCATTGCTGTCGAGCTTGGCGCCGCGCTCGGTCAGTTTGGCGACGAATTCGTCTTGGGTGACACGGAAGTCGGCATTGGAATCGGCCGCCATGACCGGATCGACCGTGATCGGGGTCAGCAGGTAGCGGCGCAGTTCCGGATCCTGCATCGGCGTGCCGCCGGGCGTCTTGACCGGCGGCTTGTCGGGCGGCTGGGGCGCTGCCAGGGCGCCCAGATATTCCTTGGGAAAGACCGCGTTCCGGTAATTGGTCAGCTCGACCGGCGTTACCACGCCGTCTGCATTGGCGTCGACCGCCTTGAAATACTGAAGCCCGTCCGCCTTGGCCTCGGCCAGATCGACGAAACCGTCCTTGTTGCGATCAGCCCGCTCGAACCAGCGGGCCTGAGCTTGGCGGCAGCTGTCGTCGGGATGGGCGACCAGATATTCACCGGTCAGGGCCGCAGGCGGGCCTGCCTGGTAATGCAGCGGCGGCTTGCCGCAACCGCCGAGTGCCGCGAGCGCGAGCAGAACCGCGGGTGCTGTTTTCGTATACGCGTGCATGACCGCCCCGTTTTCTCCCTT
>JAYSCC010000607.1:0-2185 GCA_041915065.1 Zavarzinia sp. | reverse complement strand
TCGGGCTTGCCGAGGCCGATCAGCAGGACGCGGGTCAGGTCGATCCCGGCCGGAGCCAGCAGTTCGACGATCTCGCCCTTCTTGGCCGAGAAACGGCCGGTCGCGACCACGCGGCTGAGAGCGCCCGCCGAGAGCTTGTCGAGATAGGCACCGGTCGCACTGAAATTGCGCCCTTCGAGGGCGAAGACAACGACCGCGCCGGCGGCGGGCAGGCTGGGCGAGGCAAAGGCGATCTTCATCGAGCAGACTCCGGAGGCATTCTTGGCCGGCTGCGGCCGGCCCCGGCATCTTGATGCCGCCGCCCGCCGTTGGGAAGCCCGCTCGACAGCGCGGCATGGAACGGCTATCGACAGCGCATGACTGCGCCCGCCGTTTCCGGCCCTACCAGCGACCGCACCACCTTCCGCCTCGTCCTCGGCCTCGCCGCCGGGATCACGGTGCTGCGCCTCGCGGCACTCGCGATCGGCGACCTGCCGCTCTATCTCGACGAGGCACAGTACTGGTTCTGGGCCCAGACGCCGGCCTTCGGCTATTTCTCGAAGCCGCCCCTGATCGCCTGGGCGATCGGCGCCACCACCGCGGTCTGCGGCGACGGTGCCGCCTGCGTGAAGGCGGCCTCGCCCCTCGCCTATGGCGTCGCCACCGTCTTCGCCTATCTGCTCGGCCGGAACCTGTTCGGCGCGAGGGCCGGCGTGCTCGCCGCCCTCGGCTTCGCGACCCTGCCGGGCGTCACCTTTTCCGGTCTGATCATTTCGACCGATTCCCCGCTCCTGCTGTTCTGGACTGCCGCCCTCTGGGCCTTCGAGCGCGGCCTCGCGACCGGGGGGCGGCGTTATTGGCTCTGGCTCGGGCTCTTCCTCGGCCTCGGCCTGCTCGCCAAATACGCCATGATCTATTTCGCGGCGCCGGCCATGGTCGTCGCCGCCTTGCAGCCCAAGGGCCGGCGGCCCTGGGGCGGGCTCCTGCTGGCCGGCGCCGTCGGCGTCCTGATCCTGTCGCCCAACCTGATCTGGAACGCCCTGTCGGGTTTCGAGACCTTCCGCCATACCGCGGCCAATGCCAGCGTCGGCGCCAAGATCGGCAATATTGGTGGCGTGGTCTCCTTCCTGGGCGACCAAGTGGCGATCCTGGGGCCGGCGGCGGCCCTCGCCCTGCTCGCCGTGTTCTGGCAGCCGCGGCGCCTGTTCGCCGATCCGGGCCGGCGCATGCTCGCCTGGTTCTCGCTCCCCGTGCTGGCGCTGCTGATCGTCCAGGCCTTCCTGTCGCGGGCGCACGGCAATTGGGCGGCCGTGGCCTTCCCGGCCCTGATCGTGCTGATCATGGGGGCTGTCGACGGATTCGGCATGCGCAGGCTCGGCCAAGCCGTGCTCGCCATCGACGGCGCCATCCTGGCCGTCATGCTGGTCGGCGTCGCCTGGGGCGGCGTGCCCTTCATGACCCTGGCCGCCAAGACCGACCCCTTCCGCTGGGTGCGCGGCTGGGACCGGCTCGCCGCCGCGGTCGAGGCGAAACGTGCGGGTGACACCCCGCGCGCCGTGATCGTGACCGACCGGGGCGCCACCGCCGAACTGATCTATCACCTGCGCGATTCGGATGCCCTGGTCCGGCGCTGGTCCGAGGATCAGGACAATCCGGCCGACCAATTCGCCATGGTGCTGGATCTCGACGACGCCAAGGGCTGCGACACCGTGGTGGTTTCGCGTGCGGCGACCCTGCCGCCCGCGCTGGCGGCCCGGTTTTCGGCCTTGGAAGGCCCCGAAAAGGTCGAGATGCGGCCCTACCCGGATCCCAAGGGGACCTACTATCTCTTCGTCGGCCGGAATTTCGGCAATGGCGCTCCCGCAGCGCGGGGTTGCCGCTCTATCACCCGAACCGGGCGGAAGCTATAGTCGCCGCCGATGAGTCGGATGACATCCTATATAAGGCGCCAGATCGCCGGTCCCATGATCTTCTTCACGCTCGCATTGACGGGCGTGATGCTGGTCGGCCAATCGCTGCGCACGGTCGATCTCATCGTGAACAAGGGCCTGTCGTTGCAGACCCTGCTGGAGCTGACCGCCCTGCTGATTCCGGGCGCACTCTCGCTGATCCTGCCGATTGCGCTCTTCTGCGCCGTGATGTTCGCCTTCTACCGCATGTGGATGGACAGCGAGCTGATCGTGATGTCCGCCTCGGGCATTTCGGT
>JAYSCC010000606.1:0-2191 GCA_041915065.1 Zavarzinia sp. | reverse complement strand
CGCCGGCCAGCATAGGGCAGGCCGCCTTGCAGCAGCCGCCGGCTCCGGCGCCCAGCGCCTTGGGCCCAGGAAGAGCCACGTCGGCATCGGCGGCACAGAGGCCGCCCTCGATCAGCGCAGCCAGCCGGTCGGCCGCGCTGGCCGACGGCGTCGCCAAACCGGCAAACACCACCTGCAGCAGCAACGACAACGCCGCGACGGCCGCTGCACCGCAGCGCCACCCGTTACACCGGTAAGCAACCAACAGACGCCCTCTCCGCAACTCGATTTAGTATACTTCGAAATTGCAAGGCCATGGTGCGACGCATTGCCCCTCTTCGCAAGTGCGAGAAATCCGCAAAAGCGCCACCGGAAGTGGCAGTTTTCGGGGGCGGATGGCTGACAACTCCAGACCTTTGGGGCTGGACAAAATCAATATGTCGATTATTCTCGACATATGGAAAACGAATCTGCCATTGCCGCCTTTGCCGCCCTGGCTCAGCCGACCAGGCTCGACGTCCTGCGCCTCCTGGTCTCGCGGGAACCGGACGGCATGGCGGCGGGTGATATCGCCCGGGCGCTGGGCGTGCCGCACAACACGATGTCGACCCATCTGGCCATTCTGGCGCGGGCCGGCCTCGTCGCGGCGGAGCGCGTCAGCCGTTCCATCGTCTATCGCGCGGAGGTCGGCACGGTCCGCGCCCTCGGCGCCTATCTGACCGAGAGTTGCTGTGGCGGCCACCCGGAACGCTGCCGCCCGGCGGTGCAACCATCGCCCCTTCCACCCTGGAGTTCGGCCATGACCGATCGCGTCTATAACGTCCTCTTCCTGTGCACCGCCAATTCGGCCCGCTCGATCATGGCGGAAGCGATCCTGAACCGGGACGGCGGCGGTCGCTTCCGCGCCTATTCCGCCGGCAGCCACCCGCGCGGCACGGTCGCCCCGCTCGCCCTCAAGGTCCTCTCCGGTTACGACTACCCGACCGAGGGCCTGCGCTCGAAGGACTGGGCCGAATTCGCCGCCGAGGGGGCGCCGGTGATGGATTTCGTCTTCACCGTCTGCGACAACGCGGCCGGCGAAGTCTGCCCGGTCTGGCCCGGCCAGCCGATGACCGCCCATTGGGGCATCGAGGACCCGGCCGCCGCCAATGGCAGCCCGCTGCAGCAGGAAGCCGCCTTCGTCGCGGCCCTCCGCTACCTGCGCAATCGCATCGCCGCCTTCGCCGCCCTGCCCCTGAGCAGCCTGGACCGCATGGCCCTCGGCACCAAGCTGCGCGAGATCGGGCGGAGCGAGGGCGCCACCGCGGCGCGGCCGGACGTCGCCTGACCCCCTGATGAACAAGATCATGGACGTCGTCATCTATCACAATCCGGCCTGCGGCACTTCGCGCAACACCCTCGCCCTGATCCGCCACTGCGGGGTGGAGCCCCATGTCGTCGAATACCTGAAATCGCCGCCCAGCCGCGCCATGATCCGCGCCCTGGTGGCGCGCATGGGCGTGCCCCTGCGGGATGTCATGCGTCGCAAGGGGACCCCCTTCGACGGTCTCGGCCTGGACGATCCCGCCCTGTCCGACGATGCCCTGCTCGATGCGATCGAGACCCATCCGATCCTGCTCAACCGGCCGATCGTGGTCTCGCCCCTGGGCGTCCGCCTGTGCCGTCCGTCCGAAGCCGTGCTCGATCTCCTGCCCCCGCCCGGCCCCGGCGAATTCCGCAAGGAAGACGGCGAACTCGTCCTCGATGCCGCCGGCCGGCGCGTCTCTCCGTAAAGGTGCTTCCATGTCCCTGTTCGAGCGTTGGCTGAGCCTCTGGGTCGCCCTCTGTATCGTCGCCGGTGTCGTCCTCGGCCATCTGATGCCCGGCGCCTTCCAGGCGATCGGCGCCGCCGAGGTCGCCCGCGTCAACCTGCCGGTCGCCGTGCTGATCTGGCTGATGATCGTGCCCATGCTGGTGAAGATCGATTTCGCCGCACTGCGCCGGGTCACCCGCCATTGGCGCGGCATCGGCGTCACCCTCTTCGTCAATTGGGCGGTGAAGCCCTTCTCCATGGCCCTGCTCGGCTGGCTCTTCATCGGCCACCTGTTCCGCGGCCTGCTGCCGGCCGACCAGATCGACAGTTACGTCGCCGGTCTCATCCTGCTGGCGGCGGCGCCCTGCACCGCCATGGTCTTCGTGTGGTCCAACCTGACCAAGGGCGAACCGGCCTTCA
>JAYSCC010000605.1:0-2206 GCA_041915065.1 Zavarzinia sp. | reverse complement strand
AGCCACAATCGGGCCAATCCGGGCTCCTCCACCGTGGTGAAGCGGGTCCTGTTCATGACCGAGCCGGCCAATCTCGACGCTGGCGAAATCACCGACAAAGGGTATATCAACCAGAAAGCAGCCTTGACCCGCAGGGCTCATCTCGTCGAAAAGCTGTATGCCGATCCGCCGGGCAACGACGTGATCGTCATCTGATCCGTCTGCGTCCGGGGTAATATGGAAATCGAGACGTTCGTCCGCGCGCTGATCGTCGGTTATGTCGTCGCGGCGCCGGTCGGACCCGTCAATCTCGTCTGCATCCACCGGACGCTGCACGTCAGCCGGGTGAACGGCTTCATGGCAGGGGTCGGCGGTGCCATCGCCGACGGCCTCTTCGCCGTGGTCGCCGCCTTCGGACTCACCGCGATTTCAGACTGGATGCTGTCGCACGATGCCTGGATGCGGCTGTTCGGTGGCATTTTCCTGATCGGCCTCGGGGTGAAGACCTTCTTCACGGCGCCGCGCGACCGCAGCCTGAAGGCGGACGAGGGCGGCATTCCCCACGCCATGGCCGGCACTTTTCTGCTGACCGTCACCAATCCGATCACCATCCTCGGCTTCGCCACGGTCTTCGCCTCGACTGGCCTCGCCGGTGACGGCACCTTCGTCCATGCCGTCTTCACCGTGGCGGGGGTCTTCTCCGGCTCGGTGCTGTGGTGGCTGACGCTGGCCTTCCTGGTCGGCCTGTTGCGCGGCAAGCTCGAACAACGCGGGCTTCAGACCATCAACCGGATCTCCGGCTTCGCCATCGGTTGTTTCGGACTCTGGGCCCTGATCAGCCTGATCGACCACCCATTGTTCAATTAGAGCATCGCGAAGGCGGCGAAGCCGCCGGCCACCAGCAGGATACCGCCGACCAGTACCTTGACCTTGTGGCGGGCGATGATCGCCTTGGCCTGGGGGCCGAAGGCGTAGAACAGCGCCGCCACGATGAAGAAGCGCGCCGTCCGCGTCACCGCGCAGGAGACGACGAAGGTGAGCAGGTTCAGGCCGACCACACCGCTCGCGATCGTCACCAGCTTGAAGGGGATGGGCGTGAAGCCCTTGGCGACGATGATCCAGCCGCCCCATTCCTGGAAGCGCTGCTGGAAGGAATCGAAGGCCGGCTGCAGGTGATAGAAATCGATCACCGCCTTGCCGATCGTATCGTAGAGGCCGAAGCCGATGGCATAGCCGGCGAGCCCGCCCACGATCGAGGCGACCGAGCAGACTGCAGCAGCGAGCCAGACCCGGTCGCGCCGGGCCAGCACCACGGCGGCCAGCACGGGATCGGGCGGGATCGGGAAGAAGGAGGCTTCGGCGAAGGAGACCAGGGCCAGGAACCACAGGCCGTGCGGTCCGGCGGCCGCATCCAGCGCCCGGCTCAGCAAGGATTTCTTGGCTGGCCGGCCCACTTCCGCATTGCTCGCCATTCGGCACTTCCCGTTTGTTGCACCGCACCTCTATGGCCGGATTCAACACAAAGGGCCAGACCTAAGTTCCCTCAGGCGCGTTTCGCCAGATAGGCGTCGGCCAGTTCGACCAGCCGTTCGCGCCCGAAGCTCGGGTCGTGGCCGGCATGGACGACGTTGACCGGCAGTTCGCGCAGCCGCTTCATGGTGCGCACATAGGTCGGAATGTCGGCGCCGCCGATCTCGTCCAGGAGCGGGCCGTCATAAATCGCATCGCCGGAGAACAGGGTGCCGGACGCCGCCTCCCAGAGCCCGATCGAGCCCGGGGAATGGCCGGGCAGATGCAGGACTTCGAAGCGCCGGTCGCCCAGGTCGACGACATCGCCTTCGACCACCGTCTCGGTGACGACCGAATCCTTCAAGGCATAGGTCGCGGCATTATAGCCGGCGAAGGGGATGGCGGTAATCAGGTCGCCTTCGAAGGGATAGCCCCACTCGGCCATCTTGCGCGCGAAATCGGGCCCCAGGATCGAGCCGAGCAGGGCACCCCGGTCCTTGGGGTGGCGCAGGTTGCCGGCCTCGATCTCATGCACCAGCGTGTGTTCGAATTCGTGATGGCCGCCGATATGGTCGACATGGGTATGGGTGGCGACGGCCGTCACCGCCTTACCGAACAGGTGGCGCGCCGCCTCGCGCAGCGATGCGACCCCCATGCCGGTGTCGATCACCAGGTCCCGGTCGCGCCCGCGCACATGCCAGATATTGCAGCGCATGAG
>JAYSCC010000604.1:0-2208 GCA_041915065.1 Zavarzinia sp. | reverse complement strand
ATGCCGTGCCGATCCCGGTGATCGCCTCGGGCGGTCTCGCCTCCCTCGCCGATATCGAAGCCCTGATGGCGGTGCCCGGCACGCCGATCGCCGGGGCCATCTCCGGCCGCGCGCTCTACGACGGCCGGCTCGACCCCGCCGCCGCCCTGGCGCTCACCCGGAGGGCCGCGTGATGCTGAAGGCCCGGATCATCCCCTGTCTCGACGTCCACGGCGGCCGTGTCGTGAAGGGTGTCAATTTCGTCGATCTCCGCGATGCCGGCGATCCGGTCGAACAGGCCCGGATCTATGATGCCGCCGGGGCGGACGAACTGACCTTCCTCGACATAACGGCGTCGAGCGACGACCGCGCCATCATGCTGGACGTGGTGCGTCACACCGCGGAACAGGTCTTCATGCCGCTCACGGTCGGCGGTGGTGTGCGCACGCTCGACGACGTGCGCGCCCTGCTGCTCGCCGGGGCCGACAAGGTCTCGATCAATTCGGCCGCGGTGGCGCGGCCCGATTTCGTGCGCGAGGCGGCGGAAAAGGTCGGCAGCCAATCGATCGTGGTCGCCATCGACGCCAAGCAGGACGGCCCGGGCAAGTGGCAGGTCTATACCCACGGCGGGCGGAGGCCGACCGGGCTCGACGCGGTCGATTGGGCGCGCCGCATGGTCGAACTCGGGGCGGGCGAAATCCTGCTCACCTCGATGGACCGGGATGGTACCAAGGCGGGCTTCGACCTCGGCCTGACGCGGACCGTCTCCGATGCCGTCACCGTGCCGGTGATCGCCTCGGGCGGCGTCGGCACCCTCGACCATCTGGCGGACGGCATCATCGAGGGTCACGCCTCGGCCGTGCTCGCCGCCTCGATCTTCCACTTCGGCACTTTCACGATCCGCGAGGCCAAGGAACACATGGCCGCCCGCGGCGTGCCGATGCGGCTCTGAGGAAGCGCGCCATGGCCGACGCCGCCATCCTCGACCGGGTCTACCGCGTCATTCTCTCGCGGAAGGGTGCGGACACGGCCAACAGCCATGTCGCCCGCCTGTTCGCCAAAGGCCGCGCCAAGATCGCCCAGAAGGTGGGCGAAGAAGGCGTCGAAGCTGCCCTCGCCGGTGTCGCCGGCACCGAGGGCGAGCTGGTCGGCGAAGCGGCCGACCTGATCTTCCACCTCTTCATCCTGCTGGCCGAACGGGGCATCGAACCGGAGGCGGTCTGGGCCGAACTCGAAGCCCGCGAAGGCCGTTCCGGCGTCGAGGAAAAGGCCAGCCGCCCGAAGGACTGAGAGCCATGGCCTACGATCCGAGCAATATCTTCGCCCGCATCCTGCGCGGCGAAATCCCCTGCCAGAAGGTCCACGAGACCGAACACACCCTGGCCTTCCACGACATCCGGCCCCAGGCCCCGGTCCATGTCCTGGTCATCCCCAAGGGCGCCTATGTCTCGTGGGACGATTTCTCGGCGACGGCGAGCGACGCCGAAATCGCCGCCTTCGTCCGTGCCGTCGGCGACGTCGCCCGCCTGGTCGGGGTCGATGCCTCCGGTTATCGCCTGTTCGCTAACCACGGCGACCACAGCCACCAGGAAGTCCCCCACCTCCACGTCCACATCACCGGCGGCCGGCCGCTGGGCCCCCTGTTGATGCGGCAGGGGTGAATGACGCTCAGGCAAGGGCTGCGACGGCTGCCGCGATCCGGCCGGCGATCGAGACGATTTTCGCCACGTCGTTGGCGGTCTCGATGGCCTGTTTCAACGCTGCCACCGATTGCGCCAGCTCTGCATTGAGATCGTTCAGCTTCGCGAGTGCCAGGATGACCTGCGGGTCGCTCAGCAGCTCTTTGATATGGACGACGATGATCGCGATGATGCTGCGGTCGATGTCCCAGATCTGTTCAGTGAGGGCATCCACCTGGTTCTGGGGCGCGGTGCTGCGCCGGGCGACCAGGTCGGCGCGAGCCTCGTTCAGTTGGGCAACGGAGCGGGTCTTCTGGTCGTCGACCTTATGGATGGACATCGGCGCTCTCCCTTTCAGGGTTTCTCGCCCGGGTTGAGGGCGTCATAGAGGTTCTTCGCCTTGGTGGCGAAGTCCGCCATCGTCTGGACCAGTTGTTCGAGATCCGGCTTGTCGGCCTCGACAGCCTCGTAGAGCTTGTCGTGAGCGGCGAGCAGTGCCGCGACCGCTTCTCCGGGGTCCAGCGCATAGACCGTGTTCAGGGCCTGGACA
>JAYSCC010000603.1:0-2227 GCA_041915065.1 Zavarzinia sp. | reverse complement strand
GGCCGGGGGCCGGTGGTCAGGGCCTATAGTGTACCAGTACCTCGACCGGTGGCCGGCGCACCGGTACATCCCAGGACTGGCCGGCTGCGGCGCCAGGGGCGCAAATGGCGGTCGATCGTTGCTTTGCGCGAGGTTGCCGATGCGCCCGCTTGTTCGCGTCCGTGTGCTGGGGCCTTTGCTCTTCGCGCTGCTCGGTCATGTCCCGCCGGCGGTGGCGGGGACGGCGCAGGGCTGTCTGGGGGAGGATTTCACCGCCTTCTTCCGCCAGTTCGTCGAATCGCCGGCGGTCCGGGACAGCTTCACGGCCCCGACCGCGAACAGGACGAAGCCCTTTCCGATTGCGCTTCATGGCTGGAATTTCATCGCTCCCGACAGTCCTGCCGGGGCGCCGCGCTATCTCGCGGTCGTGCTGCGCCATCCGACGGCTCGGGAATGGCGGGCGGAATGGGTGGCGATGCGCTATGACGCCGAGCCGGCCGACGGCCGCTGGATCGGCGTGCCGGTCGAAGCCCTGGGCGCCCCCGGCCGGCTGACCTTCGCCGCGAGCGAGGACGGCTGTTGGCACCTCACGGATGATGCACGGGCGGTCGCGGATTCGCCCTTCCGGCCCGGCCTGCAGCGCCTGGCCTGTCACGTCCGTGCGGACGATTACGCCGGGGCGTTGGCGCAGGTGGCGGCCGGGCTGCCGGACGATCCGGCGTCGCTCGAACTGGGCTGGGATCTCGCGTCTTGCCTCAGGCTCGGCCAGGAGATCGAGCATATCATCCGCGAGGATCCGGCCCTGGCCGCCCTGCGCCGCGCGGGCGAGGCGAAGCTCGCCGCCCTGACGGCGCAGCGGCCTCCGGCCTGGCGGGCGCCGCTGGAACGGGACGAGGCCCGTTTCCGCCGCGGCCTGATGCGTGACCTCTTCATCCTGGGCGACGGCAGTTTCGGCGAATGGGACCCCCGCCCCGACCTGAGCGCCCGGCTCGAAGGACGGCTCGCGCTTCTGTCGCGGCTGGAGCGGCCCCGGCCGGGCATCGAAGGGCAGTGGCGCAACGCCAGCGGTACCGTCACGGTCGGCCCGGCGGAGGGCGGGCGCTACAGCGTCGAAGCCGATACTGCCGACATCGATTTCCTGGGCTGGACCTGCGAATTCACGGAAACGATGACCCCCACCGGCGACGAGCTGGCCAACGATGCGACCTCCGGCGCCCAGATCCGTCTCCGGGTCGAGGGCGGGCTCCTCCTGGTCGAGCAGGAGGGGGCCAGCGAATTTTGCGGCGCCGGCGGCACCTTGGCGGGAACCTATTTCCCGCTTGGTCCCGAGTGACGGCGTCGCAACAGGAGGACGAGGGGGTAAAGCGCGGCGAGCGCCAGATAGGCGGCCAGCAGGGACGCGGCACTGGTGCTGCTGCGGCAGGTCAGGACCGTGAGGCTGGCGCTGCCCGCCTCTTCCGGTCCCGCCGGGACATAGGGCTCGATACTGCCGGGCAGGCAGTCGCGGACGGTGAAGGCGGCATCGCCCGGCCGGACCGGTTCGACCCGGGCGGAGGGGTCGCCATCATCCGCCGGTGTCCAGCCCCGCAGGTCGGGCCGGGCAAAGAGGATCGCCACCAGCAGCAGAAGCCCCGGCAGCACCAGGCCGAGCCAGTAGAGGCGGCCCGCCGTCCAAACGGTGCCCCCGGCGTGCCGGGGCGGGGATGAAATGGGCTGGGGCATGGGACGCAGGGTTTCCGATCGGGGGAGCGGCCTAACCTCGGATGCGCTCCGCCCCGGCGCAAGACCCGGCGCGGTACCGGTACTCAGCCGCGCGGGCGCAGGCGGCTCAGCTTCTCGATCGCGGCGCGGCGGGTCGGCACGCCGAGCAGGCGCAGAAGCTGCGAAATATGGTTCCGCACCGTGAAATGGGACAGCGACAACAGCCGGCCGATTTCCTTGTTCGACAGGTCGCGGGCGAGCAGGTCGAGGATTTCGCGCTGGCGGGCGGTCAGTTCGGGCCATGCGCCTTCCGCCGTGGCTGCCGGTCCCGGCGGCGGCGGGGGCGCGGAGCGCCTGGCCGTGCCGCCGCTCGCCGGCTGGATTTGCAGACGGCTGCCTTCGGGGAGGGCGGCGCGAATACATTCCTCGGCATCGGCCGCATCGGTCTCGATCGTCAGATAAAGGACGGTGGCACCCGATGCACCGTCCGCCTTCCGCCGCTCCGTCGGACGGGGGGATGGCACGGGTTGCCCCGCGTTCCGCCGTC
>JAYSCC010000602.1:0-2244 GCA_041915065.1 Zavarzinia sp. | reverse complement strand
CAGCCAGCCGGACAGCGGCAGGGCCAGCATGAGCAGATAAAGCACGAGATGCCCGGCCCGCGCCGCCAGTTGCAGCCAGGTCGCCATGGCGCCGGGCAGTGGCGGCGCCGGGTTGAAGAATCGCCACAGGATACGAAGGGCCACCAGCACCAGGACCGTGCTGCCGATCGCCTTGTGGGTGTTGATCAGGGCGAGCCGTTCCGGCCCGTTCGGCATGTCGTCTTGCAGGAAGCCGAAGATCCAGGCCGCCACGATGACCACGGCCATCAGCCAGTGCAGCAATTTCGCGACGGCCGAGTAATCCTGGCCCTGCCGCATCGTCATGCGCGCCATTTCGTGTCCCCTGCTCCTGCCTCCCGGCGATCTTAAGAAGCGGGGCGGCCCCGGGCGAGGGCAAAATAAGTCCCGCCCGCGACCCGAAGCCGCGGGCGGGATCCTTCACGCAGCCGCTGGTCAGGCCGCCTGCCAGCCCATCACGGCCTTCACCTCGAGGAATTCGTCGAGACCGAATTCACCCCATTCACGGCCGTTGCCCGACTGCTTGAAGCCACCGAAGGGGGCACCGAAATCGGGCCCCGCGCCGTTCAGATGGACATTGCCGGTGCGGAGCCTGGCCGCGACCTTGCGGGCGTGCTCGATATCGCCCGACTGGACATAGCCGGACAGGCCGTAGACCGTGTCGTTGGCCATGCGGACGGCGTCGTCTTCGCTGTCGTAGGGCAGGATCGACAGGACCGGGCCGAAGATCTCTTCGCGCGCGATGGTCATGTCGTTGGTGACGTCGGCGAACACGGTCGGGCGCACGAAATAGCCCTTGTTCAGCCCCTCCGGCAGGCCGAGGCCGCCGGTCACCAAGGTCGCCCCCTCCTCGATCCCCTTGGCGATCAGGCCCTGGATCTTGTTGAAATGAACGTCGGAGACCACCGGCCCCATGGTCACGCCATCCTCGAAGGGATTGCCGACCTTGATCTTCTCGGCGACCGCCTTGGCGATCGCCGCCGCCTCGCTCTGGGCTTCGCGCGGCACGAACATGCGGGTCGGCGCATTGCAGGACTGGCCCGAATTGCCCATCACGCCGCGCACGCCGCCGGTCACCGCCGCCTTCAGGTCGGCATCGCGCAGGATGATGTTGGCGGACTTGCCGCCCAGCTCCTGATGCACGCGCTTCACCGTGTCGGCCGCCGCCTTGGCCACCAGCACGCCGGCCCTTGTCGAGCCGGTGAAGGAGACCATGTCGACACCCGGATGCGACGACAGCGGCTGGCCGACGCCCGGCCCATCGCCGTTCACCAGGTTGAAGACACCGGCGGGCACGCCCGCCTCGTGCAGCACTTCGGCGAACAGGATGGCATCGACCGGGGCGATCTCGGACGGCTTCAGCACCATGGTGCAGCCCGCGGCCAGGGCCGGCGCCACCTTGCAGACGATCTGGTTGATCGGCCAGTTCCACGGCGTGATGAAGCCGCAGACGCCGACCGGCTCCTTGGAGATCGCGGTGGTGCCGCGCACTTCCTGGAACTCGAAACTCTTCAGGACTTCGATCATCTTGGCCAGATGGGCGATGCCGGTGGCCGCCTGGGCATTCTTGGAGAGCGCGAGCGGGGCGCCCATCTCGGTCGAAATCGCCTCGACGAAGTCGCCGTAGCGCGCCTGATAGGCGGCAAGGATGCGCTGCAGGAGCTCGATCCGCTCTTCCCGCGAGGTCTGAGAATAGCTCTCGAAGGCGCGCTGGGCCGCCTTCACCGCCTTGTCGACATCCGCGGCCGAGCCGAGCGAGATGCGGGCGAAGGCTTCCTCGGTCGCCGGGTTGATGACGTCGAGGGTCTTCGGCACCACGGGATCGACCCAGGCACCGTCGATATAGAAACGCAGATACTCTTTCATGAGCCTCCTCCTGGCCGCCCTTCGGCGTCTTCTTCCGCCGCAGACGTTAGGGCCATTCGGCGATCAGGTCGAGGCCTGCGCGAAGTCCCGCGGCAAGTCCCAATTCGGCGCCAATTCCCGGCCCGATTCGCGGGCGGCCCCTTGACGCTCAAGGCGCGCTGCTCCACCCGTTGGGCATCGAGAAAACGAGGAGAGGGCCGAATGCCCCGGGTCGCAACTTATGTGATCGTGACACTGTGCGTCGCCGGCTCGCTGGCCGGCTGCAGCAGCGTGCGGGACCGCCTGTCGAAACGGCACAATTTCCCCGACGCCTATGCCACGGCACCCGCGAGTGCGGCGCCCGCCGCCCCCGCAGCGACC
>JAYSCC010000601.1:0-2247 GCA_041915065.1 Zavarzinia sp. | reverse complement strand
TCTGGGGCCTGCCGGGCGAGCCGGGCCGTGCGGGGCCGGGCGGACACTGGCTGATATAGGTCGAGATTTCCGACATGCCGAGGGCTTCGTAAAGCTCGGTGCCGACCGTCTCCCGCCAATGCTGGAGGGTGACGGCAGGCAGGCTCTCGCCCGCCGAAAGGCCGTGGCGGAGACTGGAGAGGTCCCAAGTCTCCGGCTCGGCATATTTCAGGATCTGGCGATAGAGGCCGGGCACGGTCGCGAAGATGGTGGCGCGGAAACGCTCGATCAGGCGGGGCCAGATGGTGGCGTCGCGCGGCCCCGTGTAGAGGCAGGCGGTGGCGCCATTGGCCCAAGGGTCGGTCAGGCCGACGCCCAGCGTATAGGTCCAATTGAAGGCGCCGGTGTGCAGCACCGTGTCGGCTTCCGAAATGCCGTACCAGCCTTGATACATCGGCCGCCGGCCATAGGCCTGGCGCTGGGCGTGCAGCACGCCCTTGGGCTTGCCCGTGGTGCCGGAAGTATAGACCAGGAAGGCAGGATCGTCGGCCGCGGTATCGGCGAAATCGCCCATCGGGCCGTTCGCGGCGAGGTCGCGCAGATGCGCCGCCGGGATCACCGTAACCCCGTCGGGTACGGCGAGGTCGGCCAGGGAATCGCCGACCGCGATCGCCTTGGCGCCGCAATCGGCGAGCAGAAATTCCGCTTCCTCCGCCGTCAGTTGGGAGGACGAGGGCAGCACCACGATGCCGGCGGCGAGGCCGGCGAAATAGGTCAAGGCATAGGCGATGTCGTTGTCCATGCGGATCATCAGCCGGTCGCCCGGGGCGAGGCCCGCTTCCCGAAGCCCGCGGGCGATGCGCAGCACGGCGTCCTTCAGGGCGCCGAAGCTCCAGCGCTCGTCCTCATGGGCGCCCGCGACGATCAAGCCGGTCTTGGCGGCCGGCCGTTCGTCCAGGCAATAGCGCGCGAAATTGAACCGCTCGGGCACCATGTCAGGCGGCGACCAGGCCGGTCAGCAACGCGCGGTAGGCGGCGAAGTCCGGAACTTCGAGGCCGACGATCTTCGCTTCCTCGTCCCAGACCCGGAGACGCACGGCGTCGCGCCAATGGGTATTGGCCTCGAATTCGGCGACTTCCGCCGCACTCATCGGCCCGCCCTGGAGCGCCAGGCTGCGCACCGAAGCGGGCGACAGGCGCTCGAAATAGCCGGGCTTGGTGGCGCAGAGATAGCGCTTGGCGGCGACATGCAGGCGCACCGGATCGGTCACGGCCGGGCCGAACCAGCGGGAAAGATGATCGGCCCCACCGTCTTCATGCCTTGCGTCATAGCCCATCACCGCGGCACCTTCGCCGATGTCGTCGAGCAGGTGGCCGACGTCGTGCAGCAGGGCGGCGGCGACCAGGGCGGGATCGGCCTTGGCGCGGGCGGCGCAGGCCGCAGCTTGGAGCCCGTGGGCGAGCTGGCTGACCGATTCGCCGCCCTCATAGGGCTGCGCCCCCTTGGCGGCATAGAGGGATTCGATTTCGGCTACGACCGATGAAGCAGGGCCACGCGACGTCATTTCTTCCATCCGGGTTGGGGCCGCATAATGCGCGTGACCAGCGCCCTGGTCACGGTTAAAAACCTGTCTTAACGGAATATTCAAAACACGAGGGAGCGCAGGATGGGACCGCTGAAGGGCGTGAAGGTGATCGAGGTCGCGGGCCTGGGGCCGGGGCCTTTCTGCGCCATGCTGCTGGCCGATCTCGGGGCCGACGTGCTGCGGGTCGAACGCTCGGCCAAATTCGCCATCGGCAATCCCAAGTTCGATTTCCTCAATCGGGGCAAGCGTTCCGTCGTCCTCGACCTCAAGAAGAAGGAAGGCGTCGAAGCCCTGATGCGGCTCGTCGAAAAGGCGGACATCCTGACCGAAGGCTATCGCCCGGGCGTGATGGAACGTCTCGGCCTCGGCCCGGACGATTGCCTGGCGCGCAACCCGAAGCTGGTCTACGGCCGCATGACCGGCTTCGGCCAGGACGGGCCCATGGCCAAGGCGGCCGGCCATGACATCAATTATATCGCCATGTCCGGTGCCCTTCATGCGATCGGCCGGGCGGGCGAGAAGCCGGTGCCGCCGCTCAACCTGGTCGGGGATTTCGGCGGCGGTGCGCTCTATCTCGGCTTCGGCCTGCTCGCGGCCTTGCTCGAAGCGCGCGGCAGTGGCAAGGGCCAGGTGGTCGACGCCACCATGATCGACGGCGCCGCCTCGCTGATGACCATGATGT
>JAYSCC010000600.1:0-2251 GCA_041915065.1 Zavarzinia sp. | reverse complement strand
GTCGTCGCGCGGAACAGCTTCACCGTCACCAACTGAGCTTGCTCAGGCGGTGAGGCCGGCCAGGATGGCGGGGTCGGACGGGATCAGGGTGCTGAAGGGGTCGGGACGCCCTGGCACCGGCGGCTGATGCACGACATCGGTCACCGCCTGGGCGATGCCGAGGCTGGACAGGGTGATCATCAGGGCGAGCCATCCGCGCCACAGCCATTCGATCATCGGCATCAGCTTCTCCTCGTTCGCGCAACCGAACAGGAAAATGCTGCATCAGCGAATAAAATCTCGCATATGCAAAATATGCCGATCTGGGGCGGTCGTTCCGCGCACCAGGTCGCGGATCAGGCCGCGGCCAGGGCCTCGAGTCCCGGTTCCAGCGCCCGCCAGCACTCGGCGAGCCGGGCCGCCCAGGTATCCTGGCCGGTACTGTCGGCGACGCCGTCCTGGCGCATTTCGATCAGGGCATGGAGCAGGCCACGGCCTTCGCCGTAGACCGGCATGGCATAATCGCCCGAATCCGTGACCGCGTAGGGCTGGTTGTCGCCGACCGAAAGTTCGGGCCAGCGATGGCGCAGGAGATCGATCAGGCGCCCGGCCAGGCGCCGGTCGCGGCCATAGGTGATGCCGATCTGCCAGGGCCGCGGCGTCCCCAGATCGGGCGTGAAGGAATGGATCGCCAGGACGACGGACCGCGTCCCCTCGGCCGCGCGGCGGTCGAGCAGGGCGGTGACGGCGGCGTGATAGGGGCGGAACAGTTCCGTCTCGCGTGCCGCTCGTTCCTCGGCCCCCAGGTTCCGGTTGCCGGGGACCTCGATCCCGCCAGTCACTTCGGGAATCGAGGTGGCCGCGCCGGGCGGGCGGTTGCAGTCGATCGCCAGGCGGGAATAGCCTGACAGCACCAGGGGGGCGTCGATCAGGGCGGACAGGCGGCGTGCCACCGCGGCCGCGCCGATGTCCCAGCCGATGTGGTCGAGTCGCTGGGAAGCACTCAGGCCGAGGTCGCCCAACCGGCGGGGCAGAAGGGGACTCGCGTGGTCGCACAGCAGCACTACCGCCGAGCGTCCCGATGGATTCGCCACTTCGACGGCCGGCGCCTCACCCGATTCTAGAAGCTGCATGTTTTCCGCCCGTATCGGGTTCAATCCACCTGCGACACAATCGAGCAATAGCAAGCGCTTGCGGTATCCGGCAACGAGTCCTTGCGATTCCCGGCCACATATTGCGTCAAGTCAATGACGCCGCGGCAAAATCCCCCCTGCGCCTAGGGTGATTGAGGGTGGACAGGATTATTTCGGTTTGTTACATCGGCTGGGCAGGGCGAACACCGGATAGCGGAACGGGGGCAAAATGGCAATGCGGGCGGGGCTTTGGGGCCGTGGCTTGATTGTGGCTTTCGCAATCGCCGCTTCTGTTTCTCTCACCGCCCCCGCCAAGGCCATCGAATGCGTCCCCTATGCGCGCCAGGTTTCCGGCGTCGAGATCAAGGGCGATGCCTGGACCTGGTGGGGCCAGGCCCGGCAGGTCGGCTATCAGACCGGCGGCCACCCCAAGGTCGGCGCCGTGATGGTGTTCAAGCGTGCCAACGGCATGCGTCGCGGCCATGTCGCGGTGGTCCGCAGCGTGGTGAATTCCCGTGAAGTGGTGATAGATCACGCCAATTGGGCCGGTCGGCGCAGCGGCATGAAGGGCCGGGTCGACCGCGGTGTGTCGGTGATCGACGTCTCGCCCCGCAACGACTGGTCGATGGTGCGCGTCTGGTACCCGGTGATTGACGATTACGGCACCAGCATCTATCCGCTCTATGGCTTCATCTATAATGGCGGTGCCCCCAGCTTCGAGGATGCGGTCGTCCGTAGCGACGATGGCGACGATGCTGCGGCCGACGCCCGGGGCGTCGATTCCCGCCCGGCCAACGCCCGTGTCGAGGAAGCCGGCCCGATCCGCGTGAGCGCCCCGGCCGGCACCCTGGACGCCCAGTTGCGCAGCACCCAGTCCCATGGCGCGACCGTCATGATCCGCGCCGGCAAGCCGGTGGTGATCGGTCATCCCGTGGTCTCGGAAGGCGATCCGGGCTCGTCCGTGGAACCGCCGCGCCGCCCGACCGAGCGGGCCGACGAACCGCGGCTTCCCACGGCCAAGCCGCGCGCCGTCACCGTCTCCGCCGAGCGGAGCCCCTCCCGTCACGTGGTGCCCAAGCCCGCCGCCGGCAAGCCCGAGCAGCTCGCCGCCAATGGCGCGCAGCTTCCCGTGATGCCGA
>JAYSCC010000599.1:0-2252 GCA_041915065.1 Zavarzinia sp. | reverse complement strand
AGTTCGGCGAAGCCCTCGCCGCCCTCGGCCCGCGTGACGTAGGCGGGCTTCACGGTAAGGCGATCACCGAAGAAATCGATGTTGGCGACGCCGACCGCATTCGGAAAACGCCCGAACATCGGCACGTCATTCGGGCTGTCGCCGATATAGGCGATGCGCTCCGCCGCAGCGTCGAGGTCGAGGCCGAAATGCTCGGCGAAGAAGACGCGGGTCATGGCCAGCTTGTCGAAGCTGCCGAACCAGCCGTTCACATGGGCGGTTGAATATTTGGCCGTCGCCCCCGCCGCCTCGAACAGGGCGACGATGCGGTCGACCGCTTCCCAGGGCAGCGGCGCCACGTCTTCCCGAAAATCGATGGCGAGATCGACCTCGCGGCAGAACTGGTCCGCGGCCACAGCGCAGCCGGGCACCAGGCGCGGGATCTCTTCGGCGAGACGGGCGAGCTTCGCCCGGTCGGCGGCGCGTTCGGCCGGATCCTGCTTCCAGTAGCGGCGGCGGATCTTGCCCGCCGTGGCATCGAGGGTGAAATAGAAGGCGCCGCCCTCGCCGATCACGCCGGCCACCGGCCAAAGCCTGGCCATCAGATCGCACCAGCCGGCCGAGCGGCCGGTGATCGGAACGACCGCGATGCCGGCCGCGGTCAGCCGCTCCATGGCGGCATAGGCGACGGCGGGCAGGCGGCCATGCAGGGTCAGCGTGTCGTCGACATCGGTCAGCACGAAATCGACCTTCGCCCGCGCCGCTATGGGGAAGGCACTCAGCGGCAGCACCATTTCAGCCAACCACCATCTCAGGCCGTGCCCAGGCGCCGGGCGAACCATTGGTTCACCGCGTCGATCCCGGCACGGTCGAGCAGGATGAAGCATTTGGTCCGGCGATAGAGGAAATCCGTCGCCGTGCGGGCGTCCTCGACCTCGACGGCATGGCGAAGCTCGGCCTCCGGAATGCCCGGCGCCACCTCGATCGCCAGCGCGGGATCGCGGCGCACGGCGGCGAAGAGATCGACCGCGGCCGAACCATAGGTGAAGACCCAGCGCCTCTGCACTTCCGGGCTCAGTTCGGCCGGGCCGCCGGCCGCGATATCCGGCAACAGGTCGCGAGCGATGGCACCGCCGTGGAGGGGCGCAGCCGCGGTCCAGGCCGGCCCCAACTCGGCCCCCAACTCGGCCAATTCGGCCATCACCAATTCGCCCAGCTTGCGGTGGGTGGTGATCTTGCCGCCATAGATCGAGACCATGGCGCCCCGGCCCTGGCGGGTCGAGACCAGCTCGTATTCCCGCGTCACCTTGGAGGGGTTGTCGCTGCCGTCGTCGACCAGGGGGCGCACGCCGGACCAGGTCCAGACCACGTCGGCCGCCGTCACCGGGTGGTCGAAGAAGCGGCGGTAACAGGCCAGGAGATAGTCCCGCTCGGCATCGGAACAGCGGGGATGGCCGGGATCGCCGTCATGGGGCACGTCGGTCGTGCCGACGATGAGGAATTTACCCATCCAGGGAATGACGAAGACCACCCGCTTGTCGTCGTTCTGCAGGGTGAAGGCCCTGGTCTCCGCCGGCTGCGGCATAGGCAGCACGATGTGGGAGCCGCGCACCAGGCGGAGCCGCTTTTCGGGCGCCGCTCCGCCCGCGACCTTGCCCAGCACCTCGTTGGCCCAGGGGCCGCCGGCATTGACCACGAAGCGGGTGGTGACCACCCGAGGCCGCCCGTTTTCGCGGATGGTGACGGCATAGCCGTCGGCCAGGGGCTCGACCCGGGTGACCGGCCGGTAGTTGCCGATCTCGGCGCCGCGGGCGCGGGCGTCGAGCAGGGTCTCCAGGGTCAGGCGGGCGTCGTCGGTCCAGCAGTCCGGGTAATGCAGGATGGCGCGCACGCCGTCCGGCTTCAGCCGCGGCACCGCCGCCTGCTCGGCCTTGGAGAGCCGCCCGGTCTTGGCTAGCAGGCGGCGGCCCGAGAGGATGTCGTAGAGGATCAGGCCGATCCTGACCATCCAGGCCGGTCGCGGCTGGGTCCTGGTGATCGGCACCAGGAATTGCAGCGGGAAGACCAGATGCGGGGCCAGATGCATCAGGGTCTCGCGCTCGCGGAGCGATTCGCGGACCAGGCGGAATTCATATTGCTCGAGATAGCGGATGCCGCCGTGGATCAGCTTCGAGGAAGCCGATGAGGTGGCGCTGGCATAATCCTCCGCCTCGGCGAGCAGGACCTTGAGGCCCCGCCCCACGGCATCGCGCGCCACGGCGGCGCCATTGATG
>JAYSCC010000598.1:0-2254 GCA_041915065.1 Zavarzinia sp. | reverse complement strand
ACCGCCCCAGGTCAGCGCCAGCATGAGCACCACGGCCGCACCGGCCATCAGCCCGGCACCGATCAGGTCCAGGCGATGCTGCCGGCTGACCCGGGGCAGGCTGCGCAGGGCCCGGTCGGTCATGGCATAGGCGAGCACGCCGAGCGGCAGGTTGATCCAGAAGACGAGCGACCAATGCAGGTGCTCCGCCATCACGCCGCCCAGCACCGGCCCGCCGATCGAGGCGAGGCCGAAGACGCTGGCGATATAGCCCTGAAAACGCGCCCGCTCCTTGGGCGAGACGACATCGGCGATGATGGTCTGGGCGAGCGAGATGAGCCCGCCGCCACCCAGCCCCTGCACCGCCCGCATGACGATCAGGATCAGCATGCTGGGCGCCAGGGCGCAGGCGACCGAGCCCGCCACGAAGATCGAAATCGCGATCAGCAGCATGATGCGCCGCCCGTGCAGGTCGCTCAGCTTGCCATAGAGCGGGGTCACCGCGGTCGATGACAGCAGATAGGCGGTGATCACCCAGGACAGATCGGCGATATCACCGAGATCGCGGCCGATGGTCGCAAGCGCGGTCGCGACGATGGTCTGATCCAATGCCCCCAGAAACATCGCCAGCATGATGCCGATGATGATCCGGCGCACTTCAGCGGGATTGAGGGGATTTCGGGGCGCTTTCTCCATCGTCGGATGGTCCGGGCGGAACCTTCGAAAGGCAATCGTGCCGGATGCATGGCTGATGCGCCCGGCTCGCTGCACCTAGGCGACGCAAGGGAAATCTGGCATTCTATGCCGCAGTGCAGCAAATGCCGGACCCGCCCGCCAATATGAGATGGCTGGGCATGCCCTGCGGGGCCGCGGCCAAGGAACAGCATCATGCTCGAACGCTTGAACGACGTCGGCCACGCCACGGAAATCGAAGAGATCGCCCAGTCCTACGACCGGGTGGCCCTGGTCTTCCAGGGCGGCGGTGCGCTCGGCGCCTATCAGGCCGGGGTCTATGAAGCCCTGGCGGAACGGGGCGTGCAGCCGAACTGGTTGTCCGGGGTTTCGATCGGCGCGATCAACCTGGCGATCATCGCCGGCAATCCGCCCGAGCGCCGGGTGGAGCGGCTGCGCGAATTCTGGGAACTGATCTCCGACCGCAAGATCTGGCTCTACACGCCGGACGGCGACGTGTTCCGCGCCTGGCGCAATCAGTGGAGTTCGTTCGTCACCACGCTCCAGGGCCAGCCCGGCTTCTTCACCCCGCGCACCATCAATCCCTGGTTCCAGCCCCGCGGGGCCGAAGGCGCCACCAGCTTCTACGACACCAGCCCGCTGCGCGAGACCTTGAAGCGCCTGATCGATTTCGAGCGCCTGAACGAAGACGGGGTCTTCTTCTCGGTCGGCACCGTCAACGTGAAGAACGGCAATTTCCTCTATTTCGACAATTGGCGGGACACGATCGTGCCCGACCATGTGATGGCCTCGGGCGCCCTGCCGCCGGCCTTTCCGGCGGTGAAGATCGACGGCGAATATTATTGGGACGGCGGCATCGTCTCCAACACGCCGCTCCTGCACCTGCTGAGCCAGCGCGAGCAACTCTCCACCCTCGCCTTCCAGGTCGACCTGTTCAGCGCCTCCGGCGCCCTGCCGCGCGACATGCGCGACGTCATGGCCCGGCAGAAGGACATCGCCTATTCGAGCCGAACCCGCTTCACCACCGACACCTACCGCCGCGATCACGACTTCCGCTTGCGCGTGGCGAAGTCCCTGTCCAAGGTCCCGGCCCATCTCCTGGACGAGGAAGACCGCAAGCTGCTGGCCGAAGTCTCCAACATCCCGCCGGTCAACATCGCCCATCTGATCTATCAGCAGAAGGCCTATGAGGGCGACGCCAAGGACTTCGAATTCTCCCGCACCTCGATGGAGGAACATTGGCGTTCCGGCTATGAGGACACCAAGCGGACCCTGTCCAGGCCCGATTGGCTGCGCAAACCCGACGCCGGTTGCAGCGTGAAGGTCCACGACCTCCACCACGACTACGACCGTTGATCAGCCCCGCTCGCGCAGCAAGAATTCGCGGCCGATCTTGACCGACTGCCGGTCGCCGTAGCGGACGATGTCCGCCGTGGCATAGGTTTCGCGCCAATCCTCCGGCAGGAAGGAACCGGTACCGACCACGTCGATCGGCGCCGCCACGCTCGCCATCACCTTGCATTTGGCCGGGCCGAAGCCGGACGAGGCGACGATCTTCACCGCGCCGTAACCCTCGGCGTCC
>JAYSCC010000597.1:0-2260 GCA_041915065.1 Zavarzinia sp. | reverse complement strand
CGACCTCTTCGGCCGCCTCCAGGTTGGTCTTGTAGGCGGTCTCCTCGATATTGTGCTCGCGGGTCGACTTGCCCGAATTCACGTCGATGGAGACCAGCGCCTCGGTCGGATTGATGACAATGTAGCCGCCCGACTTGAGCTGCACGGTCGGCGAGAACATGCCGTCGAGCTGCTGTTCGACCTGGTAGCGGTGGAACAGCGGGATCTTGTCCTGGTACAGCTTCACCCGGTCCGCATGCGTCGGCATCAGCATCTGCATGAAGTCGTGGGCGAACTTGTAGCCCTGCTCGCCCTCGACCATGACCTCGTCGATCTGGTCGGAATACAGGTCGCGGATCGAGCGCTTGATCAGGCCGGCTTCCTCGTAGATCAGTGCCGGGGCCGAGGATTCCAGCGTCATCTCGCGGATGCTGTCCCAGCTGCGCAGCAGGAACTCGAAGTCGCGCTTGATCTCCGGCTTGGAGCGCTCCATGCCGGCGGTCCGCACGATCACACCCATGCCCTCCGGAATGTCGAGCTCGCTGGTGATCGCCTTCAGCCGCTTGCGGTCGGCCTGCGACTGGATCTTGCGGCTGATGCCGCCACCGCGCGCCGTGTTCGGCATCAGCACGCAGTAGCGGCCGGCCAGCGACAGATAGGTGGTGAGCGCCGCGCCCTTGTTGCCGCGCTCTTCCTTGACCACCTGCACCAGCATGATCTGCCGGCGCTTGATGACTTCCTGAATCTTGTAGCGGCGAAACACATTGGTGCGACGGCGGCGGCCGTCATCGCTGCTGCCGGCGCTGCTGCCATTGCTGCCGCCGCTGCGGCCGCCATTGCGGCGACCCCGGCCGCGCCGGCCGCGCCGGCGGTCGCCTGCCTCGCCTGCGCTTTCGCCGCCGGCTTCGGCGGCGGCTTCCTCGCCGCTCGCCTCGGCATCGCCCTCTTCGCCATCGGCGTCGTGGTCATGGTCGTGGTCGTCCTCGTCGTCACCGGCCTCCTCGTCGGCGGCATCGGCGGCGTCTTCCGGCTCGATCTCGCCAGCAACGACCGGCACGCTGTCGGCAGCGGCGGCCGGCACGTTCCAGTAGGCCGGCGCCGGCGCAGCCTCGTCGGCAGCGGCAGATGCCGTTTCGGCGGCAGGCGCCTCGTCATCGGTGTCATCTTCGTCAGCGGCGGCACCGTCGGCGGTGATCTCCTCGACGCTGTCGAAATCGCCCTCGACCATCTCGATGCCGCTGGCATCGACCTCGCCGTCATCCTCGCCGGCGGCAGCGCGCGCCTCGGCGGCGTCGAGCTCGGCCTCTTCCTCGGCGGCGGCGAGCGCCTCCTCCTCGGCCTGTTCGGCCAGCAGGCGTTGCCGGTCGGCGATCGGAATCTGGTAATAGTCCGGATGGATTTCGCTGAAGGCGAGGAAGCCGTGGCGGTTACCGCCATACTCGACGAAGGCGGCCTGCAGCGAGGGTTCGACGCGGGTCACCCGCGCCAGATAGATATTGCCCTTGAGGACCTGTTTGGTCGACGTCTCGTAGTCGAATTCCTCGAGACGGGTTCCCTTGACGACAACCACCCGGGTTTCTTCCAGGTGGGTTGCGTCGATCAACATACGCATGCCCATGCGGCATCATTCCTGCGGCGCGGCGCCGCCCGCGCGAATAACAAACGGCGGCGCGCCTGGGTTCTCGAGACCGGCATCGGACGGACCGGCCCGCCATGCGGGGCAGCACAATGGCTGCATCCCGCAGGCGGTAGTGATCCGCAAGGCGAACGGGGGGCTCGCTTAATCCGGCCGGAAGAAGAAATCCGGCCCGAGCGCGCACCGCGCCATCTGCCAACCGCGCCACCACCGCCTGTAGAAAAGGCGGCGGGCGCCTCGAAGGTTCACTCCAAATCCGTGGTGTCTTGAGCGCGGCGACCGAGGCCCCCTGCCCCAGGCCGCCTCCTTCAGGCTGGCAACTGGATGATGCAGCAGGCTCACCGCCGATGCGCCGATCCCCGTATCTCGACCGTGGAAACCCTTGCGGGATAAAACCTTGGCTGGACGGCGGGATCTGACTCGGATATTCGCGCCGGCATGGTACGCTGCAGCGGGGTTGACCCACAAGGTCTTTCTCGTCACAGAACCTTCGGATTCGGTGTGGTCGGGGGATTTCCGATTAAAAACCTGTTTTTACTGGTGTTTTTTGTGCTTTCAGCGACCAGCGCCGCGCTGGCCGCGCCACAGCGCGTCACCGGGCTGCAACTGGGCCTGAATGCTGGCCTGACCCGGTTGGTGATCGAA
>JAYSCC010000596.1:0-2282 GCA_041915065.1 Zavarzinia sp. | reverse complement strand
TGCGGACCGCTCAGGGCAGCCTGCATGGCGGGTGTCATCGGAACATTGGGCCCGACCGGCAGGGCCGGAGCGCGCGAGACTTCGAACTGCGGCAGGGAAGCCGGCACCGTGGTCGGATTCCGGGTCTCGGCCAGCTGCTGCTGATAGACGTCGGCCACCACCTGGCCACGCACGGCCCGCGGCTGAACCGGCAGCGGACGCGACGCACCGGCGACCTGGGCCGTGAGCGGCTGGGCCTGGACACCGGCCGGCGCCGGCGCGGCACTGCCGCCACCGGGGGCCACGGCAGGCGTCGCGCCACCGGCGACGCGAAGCGTCGGGGCCGGACCGCTGGTCGGCGGGGCATAGCGGCTGCCGTTCGAAGCGGGCTCGGCCGCGGCCACGGCGGCGGGTGCAGTGCCTCGCGCCGCGGCGACCGAAGCCGGCGACGGCACCGGCGCCCGCTCGCCCGCGGGCACGGAGCGGATGGAGGCGATGACCTGCGGCGTCGGCCCTGCGGCGACAGGCCGCTGCTCCTGGCCCGGAGGGGCCGGCAGGCTGGCGACCGAAGGCGGCACGCGGAGCGGGCGCACGGCACCGCCCGCAGGCGCCGCCGGATCGGCTGCGTCACCGGTGGCGGCATCGGCGGTGGCGGCACTCGGGGTCGCGACGGCACGCGGCACGGTCGAGGCCATACCGCCCGGACGGACCGGGGCCGGCCGGCTGGCATAGGAGGCCGCTTCCGGCACCGAGGGCAGCGGCGGCGGCACCTGGGCACCGTCGCTGCGATGCTGGTAGCTGCCGAAGGCGGTGACGCCTTGGGCTTCCTGGGCGGCGCGGCGTTCGGCCGCAGGATCGGGAATGCTGTCCGCCGCCACCGGGGGCAGGCTGCGCGGCGGTGCCGCCGCCGCTTCCTCGCCACCCCGCAGCGCCTCGCCCGTGTAATGGGCGTTGTCGCGGTCGCCGGTCAGGCTGTTGGTGATGCGGATCCGCTCGGCCGAGGTGGTCGACGGCTTGGGCCGGCTGGGCACGGCGCCGAGGCTGGGAAAGCTCTCCTCGATGGTGGCCGGACGGTGCACGGCATCGGGATCAGCCGTCGTCGAAGGCGTGTTCGAATCGGTCGCGGTCTGGGCCACGGTCAGCGCACCCGCGGCCAGCACGGCCCCCAGCGACGCCGAAGCGACACTGACGGCGAGCACCAGCGAAGGTACCAGGCGAACCGAAATATCCCCGCCCTGAGCGAGCTTAGCGACCATTGCTTGAACCTCGGACAACACGGCCCGTACGGGGCGCATGATTTTTAGACAGACGTCGACTTTAACGCATGGCGCGAAGTTCATATACTCCGCCTCCACGAGGAAGCCCACGCCCATCGCACGCGCAGAATAAGGAATGGTTCATGGCCGATCAACACGGCAAAGACCAGCAGCCCATCCCAGATCCCACCGCCCTCGCCCGCAATATGGTGGAAATCGCAAAGCGCTGCCGCAAGCTGGTCGCGGAATTCATGGAGCGGCAGGACATCGTTCGCAAGAACGTGAACTTCGATCCCCAGAACCTGGCGTCCGCCTACCTCGACCTGACGGCGAAGATCATTTCGAACCCGTCGCAGATGATCGATGCCCAGCTCAAGCTGTGGAAGGACTACGTCCACCTGATGCAGACCGCGACCAAGCGGCTGCTCGGCGAGAAGCCGGACCCGGTGATCAGCCCGTCGAAGAGCGACAAGCGCTTCAAGGACAAGAGCTGGGAAGAGAATCAGGCCTTCGATTTCATCAAGCAGGCCTATCTGCTGGCGGCGCGCTGGATCCAGGGCACCGTCCACGACGTCGAGGGGCTCGATCCCAAGACCAAGAAGAAGGTCGAGTTCTATACCCGCCAGTTCGTCGATGCGATCGCGCCCTCCAATTTCGTCCTGACCAATCCCGAGGTGCTGCGCGTCACCATCGAGACCAACGGCGAGAATCTGGTGCGCGGGCTCGACCACGTGCTGGAAGACCTGGAGCGCGGCAAGGGACGCCTGGCGATCCGCATGACCGATCCCAACGCCTTCGAGGTCGGCCGCAATATCGCCGTGACCCCGGGCAAGGTGGTCTTCCGGAACGAGCTGATCGAGCTGATCCAATACGAGCCGACGACCGAGAAGGTTTACAAGCGGCCGCTGGTGATCGTGCCGCCCTGGATCAACAAATATTATATCCTCGACCTGAAGCCGCAGAACTCCTTCATCAAATGGGCGGTCGGTCTCGGCTACACCGTGTTCGTGGTCTCCTGGGTCAACCCGGACAGCAAGCTGGCCCAGG
>JAYSCC010000595.1:0-2293 GCA_041915065.1 Zavarzinia sp. | reverse complement strand
AAGGCCGCCCGTGGTCAGTAGCGGTAGTGTTCGGGCTTATAGGGGCCTTCGACCTTGGCGCCGATATAGTCGGCCTGGGCCGGGGTCAGCGCGGTCAGCTTGACGCCGAGCTTGGCGAGGTGGAGGCGGGCCACTTTCTCGTCCAGGTGCTTCGGCAGCATATAGACCTTGCGTTCGTATTTGGCGGCGTTGTTGTAGAGCTCGATCTGGGCGATCACCTGGTTCGAGAACGAGGCGCTCATCACGAAGCTCGGGTGGCCGGTGGCGCAGCCGAGGTTCACCAGGCGGCCTTCGGCCAGCACGATCAGGCGCTTGCCGTCGGGGAAGATCACCTCGTCGACCTGCGGCTTCACGTTGTCCCACTTGTAGTTACGCAGCGCCGCGATCTGGATCTCGCTGTCGAAGTGGCCGATGTTGCAGACGATCGCCCGGTCCTTCATCTCGCGCATGTGGTCGAGGGTGATGACGTCGATGTTGCCGGTCGTGGTCACGAAGATGTCGCCCAGCGGCGCGGCCTCTTCCATGGTGACGACCTGATAGCCTTCCATGGCGGCCTGCAGCGCGCAGATCGGATCGATCTCGGTCACCATGACGCGGGCCCCCTGGCCGCGCAGCGAAGCGGCCGAGCCCTTGCCCACGTCGCCATAGCCGGCGACCACCGCGACCTTGCCGGCCAGCATGACATCGGTGGCGCGCTTGATGCCGTCGACCAGGGATTCACGGCAGCCGTAGAGATTGTCGAACTTCGACTTGGTCACGCTGTCGTTCACATTGATGGCCGGAACCTTCAGCGTGCCGGCCTTCTGCATGTCGTAGAGACGGTGCACGCCGGTGGTGGTCTCTTCCGAGAGGCCGCGCACGCCGGCCATCAGCTCGGGGTAATCCTTGTGCATGAGGACGGTGAGGTCGCCGCCGTCGTCCAGGATCATGTTGGGAACCCAACCGTCCGGACCCTTCACGGTCTGGTGGATGCACCACCAGAATTCTTCCTCGTTCATGCCCTTCCAGGCGAAGACGGGAATGCCGGCCGCCGCGATCGCCGCCGCCGCCTGGTCCTGGGTCGAGAAGATGTTGCACGACGACCAGCGCACCTCGGCACCGAGCGCCGTCAGCGTCTCGATCAGCACCGCGGTCTGGATCGTCATATGCAGGCAGCCGGCGATACGGGCGCCCGCGAGCGGCTTGGAGACGCCATATTCGGCGCGCAGCGCCATCAGGCCGGGCATTTCCGTCTCGGCGATGGCGATTTCCTTGCGGCCCCATTCGGCGAGCGAGAGGTCCTTGACCTTGAAATCGGTGAATGCGGCCATCGTCGTTTCCCTTGTCCGATGTTTCACGCCCGGCAGGCGTCGAATGGCCCCTCTCTTACCAGCAGGCGCCCGGAGGCGCAAGCAACCAGATAAAGACATCTTTATGTGTTGATGTTTTTGGCAGGACGTGGCGAGGGCTCCGATAGCGCGCTAGACTCGCGTCATGCTCGAATTCTTCGATCGCGTCGGCTTTACGACACTCGACCTGCTGGCCCTGGCGCTCTTCGCCGTGGTGTGGTTCGGCTATGAACGGGTGCTGCGCCTGCTGGGACCGCGCCACCGCACGATCAATTTCACCATGAAGCTGGTGCGGCGCCAGTGGATGGAGGGCATGGCCCGGCGCGAGGCGCGCATCGCCGATGCGGCCCTGATGGGCCATTTCATGCATTCGACCTCGTTCTTCGCCTCGACCACGGTGCTGGTCGTGGCGGCGCTGGTCGGCGCCCTCTCGAGCCTCGACCATCTCCAGTCCTCGATCGAGGCGCTGGATTTCACCGCCAAGACACCGCGCAGCCTGTTCGAATTGAAGGTGGCCCTGCCGCTCGCGGTCTTCGTCGCGGGGTTCTTCCGCTTCACCTGGGCCTTGCGGCAGTTCAATTATGGCATCGCCCTGATCGGGGCGACCCCCTTGCCGAGCCACGCCAGCGCGGAAGACGCGGAGGCACTGGCCGGCCTGACCGCGACCGTGCTGACCAGCGGGGCGGAGGCCTTCAACGGCGGTATCAGGGCCTATTACTTCGCCCTGGCCTGTCTGTTCTGGTTCGGGGGCCCGATCGCCTTCATGGTGGCGACGGTGGCGGCGGTGTGGACTCTGCTGCGCCGCCAGATCGCCTCGGACACGGCACGCGCCATCAGAACCGAGGCAAGAAAGCTGACCCGTTATTGAGCCGGATCGGCTGACGGGGCGCTGCACAGCCGAAGCTGCGCAGCGATACCCGAGACCCGGCCCCGGAAAAGGGCCGGTACTGACCTTAGGCGGCCTT
>JAYSCC010000594.1:0-2302 GCA_041915065.1 Zavarzinia sp. | reverse complement strand
CGGTCGTGCGTTGGACGAGAACGCACGGCACCTTGACCTTCAGCCAGTCGTCCACCGGTCCATCGACCTTGAAAAACGGCTCGTGATTGCGCTTGTCCGCCCGATGCGCAAAACAGCCTGGCGCGACCGCCTCGGCCCAGATCAAGGGAAAGGTGCCGGCGCCGCCGCGTGCCCGAAGCTGACGCTTGTGGCGGTTCCAAACCAGCGGTCCCGTGGAGACCTGATACCCCCAATCGTCGAGCCGGTTCGGCATGGCGGCAAGGCGATCGAGCAATTCCTGGTGAGCCGGCAATCGAGGCACGAGCCAAGGCGCTGACGGTATGGCGGGCACGTCGAAGCTGCCGGCCGAGGTGATCTCGGCCGCCACATCGGACGCGACCGCGAGGTGATGCACTGCGGTTCCGACTGCCTTGCCGCCCCTGCGGTAGGTGGCGAGCAGAGCTTCCTGTAGGACATCCTCGAAGACGCCGCGCCGCGCCTCGATGAAATCGACCGCGACCGGCGGTGCCTCGGTCGCTAGAAGCGAGCGCAGCGCCTTGAAATATTGGCCGGCCAGGAAGCTCGTTGGCGTGACATAGGCGATGATGCCTTCGGGCCTCGTCCAGCGCAGTGCGACATCGGTGAACACGCCATAGAGGTTGGCATGGCCAAAGAGGCTCCGGGCAAAGCGTGCGCGCTGTTCGGGCGCCAGCGAGACCCGGCCATAGGGCGGGTTGCCGATCACGAGGTCGAAGAGTTGCCCCTTCGGTGCCTGCTCCAATGTGTCGCACACCCGGACGATCTTCGGCAGTTGCTTGCCGGTGGTGGCACGCAGATCGGCGAAGGCGATTTCCAGCCAGGTCTGTGTCAGCCAGGCGGCAAAGGGATCGATCTCGAACCCTTCAAGCCGCGTCGTGATACTGTCGAATTGCTCGGCCGCCGACTGCCCGGCGAGTGCGTCTCGCATCCTGAGAGCGACGGGCAACAAGAAAGCGCCGCCACCGCAAGCCGGATCGAGCACCCGCGCCTTTGTCCAGTCGATCCCGGCCTCTGCCGCCAAGTCGAGAAGCCGGCTGGTCAGCGCCGGTGGCGTGTAATACATGCCGAAGGTGCTGCGGGTGCCGGCCGGGACCAGCACCGTATAGGTGGCGCTGAGCTGATAGCAGGCCTGTTCGACCCCGAGCTGCGCCGCTTCCCGTCCGACCGTGCGTGCGAGCTCGATCGCGACGGCGTCGAGCGAATGGGTGAGCGCTATCGACGGCGGCGTAATGTCGATGGCGACGCCGGAGCGGACCTCCAGTTCATGCACATAAGCGTCGATGGCCGCCTTGATAAAGGCCCAGGCCGCCTGCTGGCGCTTGCGGTCGTCGATGCTCTCCGCCCAGGCGCGCGCCATGATGCGCGCGGACTGCAGACCCGAGACGACTTCGCCATCATCCTTGGGGTGCCGCGGCGTGCGGCGCCTGGCGACGGCATCGCCGGCGAGGCGGGTGATGCTCATGCGGCACCTTCCAGGACGGTGGAGCGGGCGGCGGGAATATGGCGGTAGAGCGTCGCCTGCGAGACACCGAGCCGGCGCGCCACGTCTTCGACGCTGATATCGCGATCGGCGAGAAGGGCCTTCGCGGCCTGAATGTCCTTTGGGCCTAGAGCCGGTTTCCGCCCCGGCCGGCGGCCGCGCGAACGGGCGGCTTCGAGGCCGGCGCGTGTACGCTCGCGAATGAGCTGCCGCTCGAACTCCGCAAGGGAGCCGAAAATCTGGAACACGAGGCGGCCGCCTGCGGTCGTCGTATCGATCGCTTCGGTCAGGGAGCGGAACCCGATGTTTCGGCTCTCCAGGTCTTCGACGGTCTCGATGAGCTGCTTGAGAGAACGGGCCAAACGGTCGAGCTTCCAGACGACGAGCGTGTCGCCCCGGCGCAAGTAGTCGAGAGCAGCCTTCAGTTCGGGGCGGTCGCGGTCGGCGCCGCTCGCCGTCTCCTCGAAGAGGCGGTCGCATCCGGCGGCCTTCAGGGCGTCGCGTTGGGCGATGACCGTCTGGTCGCGGGTCGAGACACGGGCATAACCGATCAACGCCATGGGGGTGATCCTGTGAGCAGTGAATTCCCTCGAATCCCATGAGAGGCTATTTGATTCTGAGGGAATAAAACAAGAACGTATTTCGAGGGACCGGAACGGTGGCAGAGGGCGGAGTCAGTTGTCGTTTTCAGAAGACGGCTGCACTGAACGTCAGAAGCCGACTGCACTATAGCAGCGGAGGGGTTGGATCCATCAGGCAACGACGGGCTGCTGCCGGCCATCAGCGGACGCAGGGAGGACTTTC
>JAYSCC010000593.1:0-2304 GCA_041915065.1 Zavarzinia sp. | reverse complement strand
GAGCGGATTTTCGCCGTTCGTCTTCAGGCCATTATGGCCTTGATCTCGCCAGAATTCGGCGGACACTGAGCCGGGGCCGCGCGCGGCCGGAGGGAGGCATCATGAGACTGGGGATTTTCGCCACCGGGCTCGGCGCCGCGCTGGCCGTGTCGTTCGGCGCCTTGGCGGTGGAGCCGACCAACGGCGGCCCGCTCAAACTCGGCGCCTATCAATGCTGGCATTTCTCGACCGCCCGGCTCGACCTCAATTTCCGCCTGGACGACCCGAGCCACTACACCGATGCAGACGGCAAGGCCGGGACGTTCCTCTACGATCCCGACAGCGGCAAGCTCGGCTTTTCCGGCGCCGGGCTGGACGGTCAGACCGTGATCTTCCAACGTTGGCCCAATGGCGGCGCCAAGGTGAGCTTCCGCAACGCCGCCGGCGACGAGACCGATTTCTGCGATTTCACGCCCTGATTGGTCAGAAGCCGCAGCGCCCCATCTGGCGGAACAGAGTCAGGCTGTCGGGCAGATAGTCGAGCTGGGAAATGTCGAGCCAGCCGATCACCGTGCGGTCGCCGTCGGACGGTTTGGCCCCATCGGCGTCGCTGATCCGGACCGGGGTCGCCGGCTTCACCTCGCCCGTCGGCGCGAAGAGCATGCGGAACTTGAACTTGGAATCCGTGCCGCCCTCCTGGCCGGATTCGGCGGTGGACCAGCGCCCGCCCGCCTGTTCTTCCAGGAAGATGAAGACATGTTCCTTGTTCTGCGGCCCGAAAGTGCGGTCGTCGTTGAACTTGTGGATGAAGACGATGTCGCCGCAGGACGGCCGGACCCCGCGCAGCAGCGGGTTGGAGGGGCCGATGCAATTGACGAAGGGCGCCATGCCTTTGTGGTGGATCCGGCTCACGTTGGCGCCGCCGAGGTATTTCAGGCCGCGTTCGGTATCGGTCCAATTGACGATGTCGGGGTTCTTGGCCCCCAGGTAATAGAGCATCCAGTGGCACAGGCAGCCGCAACTGGTGCCGAAGCCCTTCTGGTAGAATTTGCAGACTTCGTTGAAATGGGCGTCGCCATAGGTGTAGGGCACCACCGATTCCACCAGTTCCCGCGCCTTCATGCGCAGGCCCTCGCTCTGCAGGCCGTCCATCGCCGCATCCCCCCTTGCGCCTGGACGGCCCCCCGGCCTGCTCCATGCGCATTGACAATAGTGCCTCCTTCGATCATGTTCCGCCATCTTCGACGGATCTGATAATCCGCCGCGCCTACGGGCGTCCGCCGGTCAGCGAGTGTTCGCCCGCCGGCGCCCTTGGTGTTTGTGCAACGGGAACCGGTAAGAGCCGCATGTTCGAGAGCCTTTCCGATCGTCTTTCCGACGTCTTCGGGCGCCTGACCAAAAAGGGCGCGCTGACCGATTCCGACGTCGCGGAGGCCATGCGCGAAGTCCGCCTCGCCCTGCTCGAGGCCGACGTTGCGCTGCCCGTGGTCAAGGACTTCGTCGCCGCCGTCAAGGAAAAGGCGATCGGCCAGGATGTCGTCCGCTCGGTCACCCCCGGGCAGATGGTCATCAAGATCGTCCACGATCACCTGGTCGAAGTGCTGGGCGGCGACCAGGATCCCGAGATCGATCTGAATGCCCCCGCCCCCGTGCCGATCATGATGGTCGGCCTCCAGGGCTCGGGCAAGACCACCACCACGGCCAAGATCGCCTATCGCCTGACCAATCGGGACAAGAAGAAAGTCCTGATGGCCTCGCTCGACACCCGCCGTCCTGCAGCGCAGGAGCAGCTGAAGGTGCTCGGCGAGCAGGCCGGCGTCGCCACCCTGCCGATCATCGCCGGCCAGACCCCGGTCGACATCGCCAAGCGCGCGATGACCGCGGCCCGCCTCCAGGGCTACGACGTCGTCCTGCTCGATACCGCCGGCCGCCTGCACATCGACGAAGCGTTGATGCAGGAGAACGAGGCGGTCAAGCGCGAGGCCGGCCCGCACGAGATCATCCTGGTCGCCGACAGCCTGACCGGCCAGGACGCGGTCACCGTCGCCAAGCAGTTCAACGACCGGATCGGCCTGACCTCGATCGCCCTGACCCGTATCGACGGCGACGGCCGCGGCGGTGCGGCGCTCTCGATGCGCGCGGTCACCGGCGTTCCGATCAAGCTGATGGGTGTCGGCGAAAAGCTGGAGGCGCTGGAACTCTTCCACGCCGACCGTATCGCCAACCGCATCCTCGGCATGGGCGACATCGTCTCGCTGGTCGAAAAAGCGGCCGAGACGATCGACCAGCGCGAAGCCGAGAAGATGGCGGCGAAGCTGGCCAAGG
>JAYSCC010000592.1:0-2306 GCA_041915065.1 Zavarzinia sp. | reverse complement strand
GGTCGGCGACCGGCCAGGCGATCAGGGCCTTCGGCGTCAGCAGCAGGCCGCCGGCATAGGCCACCCCCTCGATCCGGAACCCGCCGTCGCCGTATTTCTCGATCCGGCGGACGGCCTGGTCCAGTTCGCGGAGCGCCATGGCGTCAGCCCTTGGCCGGGGTCGCCGCCTTGCCGCTCTCCGTCTCGGCCACCGCGGGCGAGCCGCGGCGGAGCTTGCCTTCGCCGAGGAAGAGCAGGATCGGAGCAGCGATGAAAATCGACGACGAAGTGCCGACCACGATGCCGAACAGGATCACCTGGGCGAAGCCCGAGACCGCCGAACCGCCGAAGATCGCCATCGGCGCCATGGCCAGGAAGGTCGTCACCGAGGTGAAGATGGTCCGGGTCAGGGTCGAATTGATCGAAAGGTCGATCAACTCGCGGAGCGGCATGGTCTTGTACTTGCGCAGGTTCTCGCGCATCCGGTCATAGACCACGACCTTGTCGTTCATCGAGTAGCCGATCAGGGTCAGCAAGGCCGCGATCGCCGTCAGGTTGAACTCGATGCCGGTCAGGGCGAAGAAGCCCACAGTCTTGGTGATGTCGAGGATCAGCGTGGTGACCGCGCCGACCGCGAACTGCCATTCGAAGCGGAACCAGATGTAGACCAGCATGACCAGGAACGACAGGCCGACCGCCATGATGCCGCTCTGCACCAGGTCGGCCGAAACCTTGGGACCCACCACTTCGACGCGCGGCAGGGTCGCCCCCGGGGCGATCTCGGCGAGCTTGCCGCGGACCGCGGAAATCGCCGCATTCTGCGCCTCTTCGCCACCGTCTTGACGCGGCAGGCGCAGCAGCACGTCTTCGGCGCTGCCGAATTCCTGCAGCGAGGCTTCGCCGAGATTGAGCGAATCGATGCCGGAACGGAGCTGGGCGAGGTCGGCCGGGCCCTGGGTATGGACCTCGACCACGATGCCGCCGACGAAGTCGATGCCGTAGTGCAGGCCCGGATAGAAGAACATGATGATCGAGGCGGTCGACAGCACGGCCGAGGTGGCGATGCCGATGAAACGCCCGCGCATGAAGCGGATCTTGGTGTTTTCCGGAATGATCCGGCGGGCGCCGAACATCGCGTGGATGTCCAGAACCTTCCGCTTGGTCCACTTCACCCAATAGACCATACCGACACGCACCAGGGCGACCGCGGTGAACAGCGACAGGATGATGCCGATGCCCATGGCGATGGCGAAACCGCGCACCGGGCCTTCACCGAAGAAGAACAGGGTGGCGACGGCGAAGAGCGCCGTCAGATGGCTGTCGATGATGGTCGCATAGGCGCGGTCGAAACCCTGGTGCAGAGCCGCCATGGCGCCCCGCCCCAACAATGTCTCTTCCCGGATGCGCTCGTTGATCAGCACGTTGGCGTCGACCGCGATACCGACCGAGAGCACCAGGCCGGCGATACCGGGCAGGGTCAGGGTGGCCCCCATCAGGGTCAACAGGGCGATGGTCAGCACGATGTTGGCGATCAGCGCCACCACGGCGATGACACCGGTCACCGAATAGAACAGCAGCATGAAGAGGACGACCAGCACGGTGCCGATCAAGCCGGAAATCTGCCCGGCCGCGATGGCATCGGCACCGAGGTCGGCACCGACAGTGCGCTCCTCGATCACGGTCAGGGGGGCCGGCAGCGCGCCGGCGCGCAGCAGGACGGCGAGGTCGCTGGCGCTCTGGGCGTTGAAATTGCCGCTGATCTGGCCCTGGCCGCCCAGGATCGGTTCGCGGATCACCGGGGCGGAAATCGCCTTGTCGTCGAGCACGATGGCGAAGCGATGGCCGACATTGTCCTTGGTTACGGCGGCGAAGCGCTTGGCGCCCTCGCCGTCGAAACGGAAGCTGACCACCCACTGGCCGCTCTGCGGATCGCTGACGGCGCGGGCGTCGACCAGCATTTCGCCGGTCAGCAGCACTTTCTTGCGGACGGCGATCGGCTCCGGCTTGTTCGAGCCGGGCAGCGGCTCGCCCGCCAGGATCTCGGTCCCGGCTGGCACCTTGCCGGCGGCGAGGTCGGTCGGGTTGACGTCTTCGACCAGGCGGAAGGTCATCTTCGCGGTCTGGCCCAGTAATTTCTTGATCCGCTCGGGATTCTGCTCGCCGGGAAGCTGGATCAGGATCTGATCGACGCCCTGGCGTACCACCGTGGCTTCCGCGGTGCCGGCGGCGTCGATACGGCGGCGCACGATCTCCAGGCTCTGGCTGATCGCACCCGTGGTGCGCTCCTGGATGCCGGCCTGGCTCAGAGTGATGGTGATCTTGTTGTC
>JAYSCC010000591.1:0-2318 GCA_041915065.1 Zavarzinia sp. | reverse complement strand
TCGCCGCCCAGCTCGGTCTCGGTATAGTCAGCCAGGGTCGGGAAATAATGATGCCCGTCCATAGCGATATAGAGCGGCCGGTCGTTGGCGATGAACTCGGAAAACAGGCTGAGGCCGAACAGGCCGAGGAAGAGCCACAGTGACCAGAAGCCCCGGCGGTTGGCGCGGAAGCGGGCCAGCCGGCGCCGGGTGAGGGGGGTGAGCTTAAGGCTCGCCATGGTCAATTGTCGCGCCGGTCGAAATCGATCCGCGGATCGACCAGCGTATAGGTCACGTCCGAGACGATGTTGGTGAGCAGCCCGATCAGCGAGAAGAGATAAAGCGTGCCGAAAATGATCGGATAATCCCGCTTTTCCGCCGCCTGGAAGCCGAGCAAGCCGAGCCCGTCGAGCGAGAAGATCACCTCGGTCAGCAGGGACGAGGTGAACAGGATGCCGATGAAGGCGGCTGGAAAACCCGCAATCACGATCAGCATGGCGTTGCGGAAGACGTGACCATAGAGGATGCGCCGCTCGGTCAAGCCCTTGGCCCTGGCGGTCACGACATATTGCTTGCCGATCTCGTCCAGGAAGGAATTCTTGGTCAGCAGCGTCAGGGTGGCGAAGCCGCCGATCACCATGGAGAGTACGGGAAGCGTCATGTGCCAGGCATAGTCCAGCACTTTGGCGCCGAGGCTCAGGCTGGCGAAATCGTCCGAGACCAGGCCGCGCAGGGGGAAGACCTGCCAGAAGCTGCCGCCGGCGAAGAGCACGATGAGCAGAACCGCGACCAGGAAGGACGGCACGGCATAGCCGACGACGATGACGCCCGAGGTCCAGACATCGAAACGGCTGCCGTCGCGGATCGCCTTGGCGATGCCAAGCGGGATCGAGATCAGATAGATCAGCAGCGTGGTCCAGAGCCCGAGTGAGATCGAGACCGGCAGTTTTTCCAGGATCAGGTCGAGCACGGGGCGCGACTGGAAGAAACTGGTGCCGAGGTCGAAGCGCAGGAAATTGCCGACCATCTTGAAGAAGCGGGTGGTCAGGGGCTGGTCGTAACCGAACTGGACTTCGAGTTCCTTGATGAACTGGGGATCGAGGCCGCGGGCGCCGCGATAGCGCGTATCGGTCGCCGAGCCGCCGCCCCGCGTCTCCGAACCGCCGGAGGTGAGGCGGCCCTGGTCGGCGGTATCGGGCGAGGTATAGCGGGCGATCACCTGTTCGAGCGGCCCACCCGGGGCGAGCTGGATGACCAGGAAATTGATCAGGATGATGCCGAACAGGGTCGGCACGATCAGCAGCAGGCGGCGCAGCAGATAGATGCCCATCTCAAGGCGCCTTTCCGGCATCGACCGCGGCGCTGCGCGCGGGATCGAACCACCAGGTATCGACATTGCCGATGTCGTAGACCGGGGCGGTGGCCGGACGGCCGAAACGGTCCCACCAGGCGATCTTCCGCACGTCCGAGAAATATTGCGGGATGAAATAGTCGTTCCACATCACCACGCGGTCGAGGGCATGGGCCGCATTGGTATATTCCGGGCGGTTGTCGGCCGCGACCATCCGCTCGATCAGGGCATCGACCACCGCGTCCTTGATACCGCCCAGGTTCTCACTGCCCGGGACATCGGCCGAGGCGGAACCCCAGAGGTCGCGCAATTCGGTGGTCGGGGTCGAGGGCAGGGCGAAGCGGGCGCCGACCACGTCGTAATCATGGGATTGCAGGCGGAGTTGATAGGCGGTCGGGTCCAGTTCGCGGTAGCGGGTGACGATGCCGAGCCGTTCCAGGTTCTGCTGGAAGGGTTGGATGATGCGGGCGAAGACCGGCTCGTCGACCAGGAATTCGATCTCGAAGACCTCGCCTGCGGCATTGACGAGCTTGCCGTCCTTCACCGTCCAGCCGGCCTGGGCGAGGAGGTCGCGCGCGACCTTCAGGCGCTCCCGGATCTCGCCCGAACCGTCGGTCGCGGCCGGGATATAGGGGCCGCCGAATACCGCGTCGGGGATGCGACCCCGGTACATCTCCAGGATCGAGAGTTCGTTGGAGCCGGGCCAGTCATGAGCGGCGAGGGGCGAGTTTTCGAAGATCGAGGCCATGCGCTGATAGGCGCCGAAGAAGAGCGCCTTGTTCGACCATTCGAAGTCGAAGGCGAGGCCGATCGCCCGGCGCACCCGGACATCGTCGAAGCGCGGCTTGCGCAGGTTGAGGAAGAAGGCCTGAATGCCGGTCGGCCGTTCGTCGGGCAGGGTGGCGCGTTGCACCAGGCCTTTGTCGAAAGCCGGGCCGGCATAGCCCGTGGCCCACAGGCGCGACGTGAATTCCTCGCGGAAATCATA
>JAYSCC010000590.1:0-2321 GCA_041915065.1 Zavarzinia sp. | reverse complement strand
TGTGACCGCATCGGCGGCATTGCGTTCCACCGGCACGAGAGGTTACGACTATGGTTCGCATTATATCCGCGCTCATCTTGGCCGTGACGGCCGTCTGCGCATCCGCCGCCGACCCGCTCCAGCTCGTCGATAACCCGCCGGATCGCCATATCGTCGTCAAGGGCGACACCCTGTGGGGCATCTCCGGAAAGTTCCTGAAACAGCCTTGGCGCTGGCCGGAAATCTGGCAAATGAACAAGGAACAGATCAAGAACCCGCACTGGATCTATCCGGGCGATGTCGTCCTGCTCGACACGTCAAGCGGCTCACCGCGCCTCCGTCTGGGCAAGAAGGTCGGCAGCGGCGGCCCCGGCAAGTTGCAGCCCACTGTTTACAGCACGCCGGTCCAGCAGGTCATCCCGAGCATCCCGGCCAACGCCATCGAACCCTTCATCTCGCAGCCGCTAGTCATCGAGGATGACGAACTGAACACCGGCGTCAAGATCGTCGCCATGCAGGAAGACCGCATGCTGGTCGGCACCGGTGACACCTTCTACGCCTCCGGCATTCCGGACACCTCGGTCGAGAAATGGCACATCTTCCGCAAAGGCAAACCGCTGAAGGATCCGGCGACGGGCAAGGTGCTCGCCTACGAAGCCTTCTTCCTCGGCAACGCCAAGCTGGTCAAGCCGGGCGAGCCGGCCCTGCTGCGCATCTCCCTGGCCAAGGAAGAAATCGCCCGCGGCGACCGCCTGGTTGCCGCTCCGGAACCACAGATCATTTCCTACGTGCCGCATCGCCCGGAACAGGAAGTCTCTGCCCGCGTCCTCGGTATCTACGGCGGCCTGCGCGAAGGTGGCGCCAACTCGGTCGTCGCCCTCAACGTCGGCAAGAAGGACGCCATGGAAATCGGCCACGTCGTTGCCCTCTACCGCAAGCGCGTTTCGCTCGATGTGGACGAGAGCGGTCGCCGCACCGAAACACCGGTGCCGGAAGAGCGCTACGGCCTGGCCTTCGTCTTCCGCGTCTTCGACGGCATCTGCTATGCGCTGGTCGTCGAATCCTCCAAGGCAGTCATCGTCGGGGATAGCGCAAAGAATCCGTGAGCGATACTTCTGGCCTGGCCGCCTGGTTGCGGCTGACCCTCATCCCCGGCCTCGGCGGCGAGACGCAACGAAAGCTTCTCGCCGCTTTCGGTTTACCCGAAGCCATCTTCGCCGCCGGCCGCCTGACTACGCGCAGCGTGATCGGTGACCGAGCCGACCTGCTGTTCGACCACGATTCGACGGCAGCCGTCGACCACGCGCTGGACTGGGCCAGCCAGCCCGGGCAGGCGATCCTCACCCTGGGTGATGCCGACTATCCGCCCGCCCTGCTCGAAATCGCCGATCCGCCCAACGTCCTCTATGTGCGGGGCAACCCGGCCTTGCTCCGACGGCGGGGCATAGGCGTGGTCGGCAGTCGCAACGCCACGCCGCAAGGCATCCAGAACGCTGAGAACTTTGCCCGCCATCTGGCCGGTCGGGGCCAGTGCATCATCAGCGGCCTCGCCCTCGGCATCGACGCCGCGGCCCATCGCGGTGCCCTGGCCGCCGATGGCGACACGGTCGCCGTGATCGGGACCGGCGCCGATCGCATCTACCCGGCTCGCAACAAGGAACTGGCGCTGGCCATCGCCGCCCGCGGCGTCATCGTTTCCGACTTTCCGCTCGGCACGCCGGCAGTCGCTCACAATTTCCCACGCCGCAACCGCATCATTTCCGGCCTGGCGCGCGGCGTGCTGGTCGTCGAGGCCGCCCTGGAGAGCGGCTCGCTGATCACTGCCCGGCTGGCTGCCGAACAAGGGCGCGAGGTCTTCGCCATTCCCGGCTCGATCCATTCGCCGGTCGCCCGCGGCTGCCACCAGTTGATCAAGCAGGGCGCCAAGCTGGTCGAGTCGGCCCATGACATCCTCGACGAGTTGACTGATTTCGACGACGCACCGCCTCCTCCAGCCGCGCCCGAAGCAGCCGACGAGCCGCCCCTGCTCGCCACCCTCGGCCACGACCCCTGCAGCCTGGATGATCTGGTCGAACGCTCCGGCCAGAGCGCCGATCAGCTCTTGCCGGAACTGCTCACCCTCGAATTGCTCGGCCGCATCGCGACGCTTCCTGGCAACCGCTACCAGCGCCTCGCCTAGCGCTGCCCTCTATATAGACGGCTTGCCAAGCCGCTCGCGGGGCACTTATCATGCCCCGGCACTCCAACAGGTCGAACCATGTCCAAAAAGCTGATCATTGCCGAAAAACCCTCTGTCGCCGCCGACATCGCGCGGGCGTTGGGCGGCTTCACCAAACACGACG
>JAYSCC010000589.1:0-2321 GCA_041915065.1 Zavarzinia sp. | reverse complement strand
CCGAAAGACAGCCTTCCTCGCCCTCCTGCTGACCGGTCAGTCCTTCGAGGCGTGGATTGATCAAGGCCAGCAAGTCATTGCGATCTTCCGAAACATCGATCACGACGATTTGCTTGTGGACATCCACCTGCGTCGCCGCCAGCCCGATACCGGGCGCTTCGTACATGGTTTCGGCCATGTCGGCGATCAGGCGACGAACGCTGTCGTCAATGTTGGTGACGGGCGCCGCAATCTTCTTGAGACGCGGATCGGGGAAACGCAAAATGGGTAGAAGCGCCATGGGAAATACCAAAAAAGCTTGCTCGCTTAAGTTATTACGTGCAGAATCTCAAGCAATTCCAGAGATATGGAAGCGGCTTGCGCGCCATGATTGAGACCATGACGGCAGCGCCGTGTTCCATCGGCACTTGAGGTTACGACTATGGTACGCATTATATCCGCGCTCATCCTGGCCGTGACGGCCGTTTGTGCATCGGCCGCCGAGCCCCTGCAGCTCGTCGATAACCCGCCCGATCGCCATGTCGTGGTCAAGGGCGACACGCTCTGGGGAATCTCCGGCAAGTTCCTCAAGGAACCCTGGCGCTGGCCGGAAATCTGGAACATGAACCGTGACCAGATCAAGAATCCGCACCTGATTTACCCCGGCGAAGTCGTCTTCCTCGACCGCTCCGGAAGTTCGCCGCGCCTGCGCATCGGCAAGCCGGTCAAGGGCGGCAGCGGCGGCACCGTCAAGCTTGAACCACAGATCTATTCCACGCCTGACCGGACCGCCATTCCGAGCATCCCGCCCAATCTTATCGAGCCCTTCCTTTCCCAGCCGCTGGTGGTCGAAAAAGATCAGCTAGAAGGCGCGCCGCGCATCGTCGCCGGTCCCGAATATCGCTCCATGATGGGCGCCGGGGACAATGCCTTCGCTGCCGGAATCCTCGACGCCAGCGTCATCCGCTGGAACGTCTTCCGTCCGAGCAAACCACTGACCGACCCGGAAACCAACGAGATCATCGGCTACGAAGCCTTCTTCCTCGGCAATGCCCAGTTGCTCCAGCCGGGCGAGCCCGCTGCACTCAAGATCACGATCGCCAAGGAAGAAATCCTCCCCGGCGACCGCCTGCTGCCGGCCCCGCCCAACAATGTCATTTCCTACGTTCCGCACCGCCCTGACCGCGAAATCGCGGCGCAGATCATGACGATCTACGGTGGTGTCTATCAGGGTGCCCGCGGCTCCGTGGTCACCTTGAACCGTGGCCGCAACGACGGACTCGACGTCGGGGCCGTCCTCGCACTTTTCCGCAATCGTGTTGCAGTACGTATTGCGGAAGACGGTAGCGGCCGTGTGTATACACCGATCCCTGAAGAACGCTACGCGCTGGTGTTCGTCTTCCGCGTCTTCGACCGCGTCTCCTACGCGCTGGTTCTGGATTCCTCCATCCCGGTCACGGTCGGTGATTCCGCTAGAAATCCGTGATCGATAACGACGGGTTGGCCGCCTGGTTGCGGCTGACCCTGATTCCCGGCATCGGCGGCGAGACGCAAAGAAAGCTTCTCGCCGCTTTCGGTTTACCCGAGGCCATTTTCGCAGCCGGACGGCTGGCCGCGCGTGCCGTCGTCGGCGACCGTGCCGACCTGCTGTTCGATTTCGACGCCTCCGAGAGCGTCGACCGCAGCCTGACCTGGGCCAATCATCCCGGCCAATACATCATTACCCTGGCCGATGCCGCTTACCCACAGGCGCTACTGGAAATCGCCGATCCACCCAGTGTGCTCTACGTGCGTGGCCAGATCGACTTGCTGCAAAAACGCGGGCTAGGCATCGTTGGTAGCCGTAACGCGACCCCGCAAGGGCTACAAACCGCCGAGAACTTTTCCCGAACCCTGGCTACGAAGGGCCTTTCGATCATCAGCGGTTTGGCGCTCGGCATCGACGCCGCCGCACATCGCGGTGCGCTGGCGGCCGGCGGCGAAACCATCGCCGTGATCGGGACTGGCGCCGACCGCCTCTACCCGGCGCGCAACCGCGAACTGGCGCAGGCGATCATCGAGCATGGCGCCATCGTCTCCGAGTTTCCGCTCGGCACGCCAGCCATTGCCGCCAATTTCCCGCGCCGCAACCGCATCATTTCCGGCCTGTCGCGCGGCGTGCTTGTCGTAGAAGCTGCCCCCGAAAGCGGCTCGCTGATCACCGCCCGCCTGGCGGCCGAACAAGGACGCGAGGTTTTCGCCATTCCCGGCTCGATCCACTCGCCGGTCGCCCGCGGCTGCCACAAGCTGATCAAACAGGGCGCCAAGCTGGTCGAAACGGCACAGGACATTCTCGAAGAACT
>JAYSCC010000588.1:0-2329 GCA_041915065.1 Zavarzinia sp. | reverse complement strand
TCGCCGGCACTTTCGAGGTGGCGGGGCCGATCGGCCAGTTGGTGCCCAATATCTCGCCCGGCTACGGCTTCACGGCGATCATCGTCGCCTTCCTGGGCCGGCTGCACCCGCTCGGCATCATTGCTTCGGGCTTCCTGATGGCGCTCTCCTACCTCGGCGGCGAGAATGCGCAGATCACGGTCGGCCTGCCCCAGGCGGTGACCGGGGTGTTCCAGGGCCTGCTGTTGTTCTTCTTGCTCGCCTCGGACTTCCTGGTGCGCTACCGCGTGCGCTCGGTGAAGCCGCTCGCGGAAGGGGTGTGAGCCATGAGTTTCGATGCTCTCCTGCCCATGCTGCTGACCGTCATCACGGCGGCGACCCCTCTGCTGCTGGCCGCGATCGGCGAGCTGGTGACCGAGAAATCCGGCGTCCTCAACCTCGGGGTCGAGGGCATGATGCTGGCGGGTGCCGTGATCGGCTTCGCCACCACGGTCGGCACCGGTTCGGCCTTCCTCGGCATCGTCGCCGCGGGCATCGCCGGCATGGTGATGGCCTTTGCCTTCGGCGTGCTCACGCTCACTCTGATGGCCAATCAGGTGGCGACCGGCCTGGCGCTCACCATCTTCGGCATCGGCCTTTCGTCCCTGATCGGCGCCTCCTATGTCGGCGTGCCGGTCGAGAAACTGGCCAAGATCGAGATCCCGGGCCTCTCGGCCATTCCGGTGCTCGGCCCGCTGCTGTTCGAGCATGACCCGCTGGTCTATCTCTCGGTCGCCATCACGGTCGCGGTCGCCTGGTTCCTGAAGCGGACGCGGGGCGGGCTCATTCTCCGCGCGGTCGGCGAATCCGATCTCTCGGCCCATTCGATCGGCTATGACGTGATCAAGGTCCGCTACATGGCGGTGCTGTTCGGCGGCTTCACCTCGGGTCTGGCCGGCGCCTATCTCTCGCTCTCCTATACGCCGATGTGGGTCGAAGGCATGACGGCGGGGCGCGGCTGGATCGCGCTCGCGCTCGTCGCCTTTGCCTCCTGGCGGCCCTGGCGCGTCTTCGGCGGCGCCTATATCTTCGGCGGCGTGACCATCCTGCAGCTCTATCTCCAGGGTGCCGGGGGCATCGGCATCCCGGCCCAGGTGATGAACATGCTGCCCTATCTCGCCACCATCATCGTGCTCACCGTGATTTCGGCCGGCCCCTGGCGGGGACGGCTGGATGCCCCGGCCTGTCTCGGCAAGCCTTTCAGGCCCGCGAGCTGACCCCTTTCACCCTCCGATCCATGCTCTGGAGTTCGAGATGATCAGACCAATCGACCGCCGCACCTTCCTCGCCGGCAGCGCCGCCGCCGGCCTGACCCTGGCGTCCGGACCGTTCCGCGGGGCGAGCGCCGCCGATCCCTTGAAGGTCGGCTTCATCTATGTCGGCCCGGTCGGCGACTTCGGCTGGACCCATGGCCACGACATGGGCCGCAAGGCGGTCGAGGCCAAGTTCGGTGACGCGGTGAAGACCACCTATGTCGAGAACGTGGCGGAAGGCCCCGATGCCGAGCGCGTGATCCGCAAGCTGGCGGCCGACGGCAACAAGCTGATCTTCACCACCTCTTTCGGTTACATGGAAGCGACGCTGAAGGTCGCCAAGCAGTTCCCGAAGATCTATTTCGAGCATGCGACCGGCTTCAAGACGGCACCCAATGTCTCGGTCTACAATTCGCGCTTCTACCAGGGCCGCGCCATCGTCGGCCATATCGCTGGCTCGCTGACCAAGACCGGCAAGATCGGCTATATCGCCTCGGTGCCGATCCCCGAGGTGGTGATGGGCATCAATGCGACCGCGATCGCCGCCCGCAAGGTGCGCCCCGACGCCGAGGTGAAGGTGGTCTGGATCAACTCCTGGTACGACCCGGGCAAGGAAGGCGATGCCGCCAAAGCCCTGATCGACCAGGGCGTCGACATCATGACCCAGCACACCGACAGCCCGGCGCCGCTCCAGATCGCCGAACAGCGCGGCATCCTCGGCTTCGGCCAGGCCTCCGATATGAAGGCCTATGCCCCCAAGGCCCAGCTCTCCGCCATCGTCGACGTCTGGGCGCCCTATTATACCCGGCGTGTCCAGGACGTGATCGACGGCAAGTGGACTTCGAAGGACACCTGGGACGGCCTGAAGGAAGGCGCCCTCGAAATGGCGCCTTATGGCGATGCCGTGCCGGAAGCGCTGCGCGCCGAAGCCGACAAGATCAAGGCCGGCATCATCGACGGCACCTACGACTGTTTCGCCGGCCCGATCAAGGACCAGGCGGGCGAGCTGAAGGTGGCCGAGGGCAAGAGCCTGGCCGACGGCGACCTGCTCGGCATGA
>JAYSCC010000587.1:0-2331 GCA_041915065.1 Zavarzinia sp. | reverse complement strand
ACGGGGGCTGCCGGTGCCGGCGCGGTATGGCTCGGCGTCGTCGGGGCGATCGCCTCGGTGCGCATCTGGGCGGGCGCCTCGGCGCGCGTCTGGGTGGCCGGGCGCGGCGCCGGTGCGGCGGGCGCAGGGGCGGGCGTCGCGGCGGCCGGGGCCGGCGAATGGCCGGGCTCGACCATGCGCTTGCGCTTATGTTCGACGACGACCGGCTTCGACCGGCCATGCGAGAAGCTCTGGCGCACCTGGCCCGGGGCCTCGGCCGCGGGCTTCTTCATCTGAAGCGTGCGCGAGCCACCCAGGCTCAGCTTCTTGTCGTCGTTATCCTTGACGTCACTCATCGATCATTCCGTCCGCGCCCCAGCCCGGGGCAAAACCGGCCTGTCGGCCGCAACCAATAAACGAAACCCGGCGAGGCGTCCCGCCTCGCCCAGGAACTGCTCTGCCAGCCGGCCGGGTTTGAAGGCTGCATGTATTACATTTTCCCGGCCCAATGCCAAACTCAATTCGGCGCTGGTCAATATGTCGATTTGTGGCAGCTCACGGCTGAGCGCCTTCAGCTTGCGCTTACCGTCGGCCGCACCGTCCTGCGCCGCCAGCAGAAGGGCGACCGGCTCCTTGCGCAGCAGGGCGTCGACCTTGTCGAAGCCTGCGATCACCTCGCCCGCCCGCCGGCCGAGGCCGATCAGGTCGATGCAGCGCCGGGCCAGCAGGGTCTCGATCCGTCCGGCCGTGTCGGGGGCGACCGCGAGCGGGCCCTGATGGCCGGCGCGAGCCGCCGCCTTGGCGAAGAGATGCTTGGTTTCGGCCTTCTGCACCACGGCCCGCTCGGCCCTGGTCCAGAAGCCCCGCCCGGGCAGGACCGCCTTCAGGTCGGGGACCAGGCTGCCGTCGGGGCCGACGACATAACGGATCATGGCGTCGCGATCGAGCACGTCGCCCGTCACGATGCATCGGCGCTGGGGACCGGGCCCGTCGTCGACCGCGAGCTGTGCGGTCGACGGCGCGGGCGCGTCAGGCGATGGCGTCAGAGGAGGTCGTTGCATCACCCTCCTCCTCGTCGGCGAACCAATGGGCACGGGCGGCCATGACCATTTCGGTCGCGGCTTCTTCGCCCAGGTCGAAGTCACGCAGCACGCCGTCCTTGGCGCTGACCAACTCGTCGGTCGAAAGATCGGCGACGTCGTCCAGCGTCTTCACCCCGGCCCGGCCGAGGGTGACGAGCATGGAAGGCGTCATGTGGGGCAGGGCGGCCACGGCGTCCTCGACACCCATGGCCTTGCGTTCTTCCTCGAAGCGGGCGTCGCGCTCGGCGATCTTCTCGCGGGCGCGTTCCTGCAGGGCGGCCGCGATCTCCTCGTCGAAGCCCTGGATGCCCGAAAGCTCGTCCTCGGCGACATAGGCGACTTCTTCGATCGAGACGAAGCCTTCGGCGGCCAGGAGCTGGGCGATCGTCTCTTCGACGTCGAGCTCGCGGGCGAACATCTCGGACTTGTTGCGGAACTCTTCCTGGCGGCGGGTCGATTCCTCGGCCTCGGTCAGGATGTCGATGTCCCAGCCGGTGAGCTGCGAGGCGAGGCGGACGTTCTGGCCGCGGCGGCCGATCGCCAGCGAGAGCTGGTCGTCCGGCACCACCACTTCGATCCGCTTGCTCTCCTCGTCGAGCACGACCTTGGCGACTTCCGCCGGGGCCAGGGCATTGACGATGAAGGTGGCCGGATCGGGAGACCACTGGATGATGTCGATCTTCTCGCCCTGGAGTTCGCCGACCACGGCCTGGACGCGGCTGCCGCGCATGCCGACGCAGGCGCCCACGGGGTCGATCGAGCTGTCGCGCGAGACGACGGCGATCTTGGCGCGGCTGCCCGGGTCGCGGGCCACGGCCTTGATCTCGATGATGCCGTCATAGACTTCCGGCACTTCCTGGGCGAACAGCTTGGCCATGAACTGCGGATGCGTCCGGCTCAGGAAGATCTGCGGGCCGCGGGCTTCGCGGCGGACGTCGTAGACATAGGCGCGGCAGCGGTCGCCGTTGTGGAAAGTCTCGCGCGGCAGGCCTTCGTCGCGGCGCATGATCGCCTCGGCCCGGCCGAGGTCGACGATGACGTTGCCGTATTCGACCCGCTTCACGATGCCGTTCACGATCTCGCCGATGCGGTCCTTGAATTCCTGGTACTGACGCTCGCGCTCGGCGTCGCGCACCTTCTGCACGATCACCTGCTTCGCGGTCTGGGCGGCGATGCGGCCGAAGTCCAGCGGCGGCAGGCTCTCCGACAGGAAGTCGCCGATCTGGGCCGCCGGGTTGCGCACCAGGGCATCGTCCAGGCCGATCTGGGT
>JAYSCC010000586.1:0-2339 GCA_041915065.1 Zavarzinia sp. | reverse complement strand
ATTACATGGACGAACAGGAACGCCAGCTGCGCCAGAAAATGGCCGGCACCGGCGTCGAGGTGCAGCGCGTCGGCGACAACATCAAGTTGATCCTGCCCGGCGGCATCACCTTCCGCACCGGCTCGTCCGAGATCCAGCCGCAGTTCTATCAGCCGCTGGACCAGATCGCGGGCGTGCTGCAGCAATATCCGCAGTCGCTGGTCGATGTCGTCGGCCATACCGACAATGTCGGCTCGCAGCAGATGAACCAGCAGCTCTCGGAACGCCGGGCGTCCTCGGTCGCGTCCTACTTGCTGTCACGCGGCGTGGTCGCCCAGCGTATCAACGCCTACGGCCAGGGCGAGAACCAGCCGGTGGCCGACAATTCGACCGATTTCGGCCGCCAGCAGAACCGCCGCGTCGAAATTCTGATCCGCCCCTATACCGGCTGATCGTAAGGCATCGCGACGTCTCGGGGGCGGCTTCGGCCGCCCCTTTTCGTTTCAGCCGACCGGGATGCGCTGTTCGCCCTTGACCAGGGCGATGTCGGCGAAAGTCGCCTCGCCCCGGCCGCGGCCGAACAGGCTGTTGGCGATCAGCCAGACCCGTTTCACGCGGGTGGGCATGGCCCCGCCGATCGCGGCCCCGTAATCGGCATGGATGTCGCGCGTCTCGGACAGCCACTGACCCAGTTCGGCCGCGCCGCTGCGCAGCACCACATGGGTCTCGCGTGTCTTCCAGGTCGGCAGCGGGCAGCGGTAGACGGTGCCGACCGGCAGTGCCGCACTCCAGTAATAGGTCAGGTCCTGGCCGTTGTCATATTCGACCGCGATCGAGAGATAATCGTGGGAGGGCAGCGAATCTTCCCGCAGGTCGCCCGGCAGGCGCGTCACCCGCCACTGCCAGTCGAGGCGGAGGCCGGGCTCCAGCACGCAATCGACGTCGTACTGGAGGATCGCCACGTCGCGCTTGGTATCGCAGCCGATCGCCCGTTCGTGACCGGGAATATCGCAGCGAAAGAAGGTCTCGGAATTGCCCAGGAACCACAGGTGTTTCCAGCCGTCCGGCGGCTCTCGCCCCGCGAACAGGCGGTCCAGCTCGCCCGCCACCAACCCCTCGAAATCGCCGAGGGCGGCGAGCGCCCGAAGCCCGTCCTCGATCGGCACGGCCCAGACCAGCACGGCCGCCAGCATGGTGCCCGAGACCTTGGCGTAATCGGCCGGATCGGTGCCGAGACGGCCGTCCGGCGTCGCCCATTCGCCCGGGAAATAGGACGCGAGGGAGAATTCGCCCGGCTTGTCGGCGACGAAGGAATGGCTCGCCCTCGTGCCCCGGAAGACCGGCCCCTGCCCGACCTTGAACCAGATCTGGAAGGGCGGCGCCACCCAGATGTCGAGCGGCTTGGCGAGGTCGGTGCGCCCGATCGAGAAGACGCTGACCTTGTCACCCGGATCGAGCTTGATACCGCTGCCGGTCCAGGGCTTCTGGGTCGAGGGCAGTTCCACCAGCCTCGCGTCGACCAACATACCGGCCGGCAGGCGCTTCAGGATCGTCTGGAAATGGCGCCGGAAGCCCGCGAGATCGGGTGCCGGCGCCGCCCCGCCGCCAAGGCGACGGCGCAGGTTGCGGAACCCCAGCCGTGCCGCGATGCCGAGTTCGGTCGCCTTGGTGGGCGTATAGGCGCGGGGCAGGTGGTCCGGGGCTTCGGTCATGGCGTCAGAGTCCGAGCACGAGTTTCGACATGATATTGCGCTGGATCTCGTTGGCGCCGGCATAGATCGAGGCGGCGCGGTTGTTCAGATATTGCGCCATCAAGACGGGTGCCGCCGCCGGGCCGAGGGGGGTCGCATTGGCGCCCGGCCGGGTCCAGTCGTGGGCATAGGGGATCGCGGCATTGCCCAGAGACTCGATGCCGAGTTCGTTCACCCGCTGCAGGAGTTCGGTGCCGAGCGTCTTCAGCATGGAAGATTCGGCCGCCATCATGGCGCCCTGGCTGATCGCCGCCATCACCCGGTGCTCGGTCATGGTGAGGGCTTCGAGGGCGACGCCCGCCTCGGCCAGGCGGCGGGTGAAATCGCCGTCCTCGGCGGCCCCGGTCTCGCGCGCGATCGTCTTCACCTTCTCGAGGCCGACACGAATGCGGGCGGCGAAGGAATTGCCGCGCTCGTGCACCAGGAGATATTTGGCGATGGTCCAGCCCTGGCCCTCCGCCCCGATCCGGTTCGCCTTGGGCACGCGGACGCCGTCGAAGAAGACCTGGTTCACCTCGTGGTCGCCGGCCAGCGTGATGATCGGCTGGATGGTGATGCCCGGCGTATCCATGTCGAGCAGCAGGAAGGTGATGCCCTCCTGCGCCTTCA
>JAYSCC010000585.1:0-2343 GCA_041915065.1 Zavarzinia sp. | reverse complement strand
AATGGCCGATGAAGACCGGGACGCGGACGCAGGTGGCGGTCAGGGCGATGTCCGGATCCAGGATCTTCCTGGTCTCCGCGGTCATCTTCCATTCTTCCTTGGTGTAGCCGTCGTCCATGAAGACGTCGATATGCGGGATCACGTTGAAGGCGATCTGCTTCGGGAACTTCTTCGGCTCGACCGTGTCGTTCACGAAGAGCGCACGGGTCTGGTTGAAGAGTTCGTCCATGCCCTTGTTACCGGCACCCGAGACCGACTGATAGGTCGAGACGACGACGCGCTTGATCTTGGCGAAGTCGTGCAACGGCTTCAGCGCGACGACGAGCTGCGCGGTCGAGCAGTTGGGATTGGCGATGATGCCGCGCTTGGTATAGCCGGCGACGGCCTGCGCGTTCACTTCGGGAACGATCAGGGGGACGTCCGGCTCCATCCGGAAATGCGAGGAATTGTCGACCACCACGGCGCCTGCGGCCGCCACCTTGGGCGCCCACTTGGCGGAGACCGAGCCGCCGGCCGAGAACAGCGCGATGTCGGTGCCGCGGAAATCGTAATCCTCGAGCGATTTGACCTTCAGGGTAGTCTCGCCGAAAGTGACCTCGGTGCCGATCGATTTGGGCGACGCCAGCGCCACCACTTCGTCAGCGGGAAACTGACGTTCGGCAAGGATGTTCAACATTTCGCGGCCGACCTGCCCGGTCGCCCCGACAACGGCGACTTTCCAACCCATCGCTCTAGGATCCTCGAAAAATAGGGTTCGCGCACGCAAGGACGACGGTCCTCGTGCGAAGGCGCACAATACGTGAATACGCGCCGCCCGCAAGCGGCGAAGACGCGGGGTGGCCATGACTTTGGCCAGGACTCAGGCCGACTTGGCGTCGATCCGTTTCAGGCCCCAGCGCAGCACGGTGCGGCCGGCGTCGAGCGAGCCGCTGACCACGATCTGTTCGGAGCGCCGGGGCGGGCCGAAGTCGGCGATCGAGACGGATTCTTCGAGGGCGACATGGCCGCCGAGCGCCCGGAACTGCCAGCCGTCGCCGCCGGGCGTGCGGAGCAACACGCCAGACGAATCCGTGGTCAGGCTGGCGCGCACGCCGGGGGCGAGGTGGAAGCGGAGCGCAAAGGGCAGGCTCCGCCCCGGCACGCGGCCGCGCGGTTCGACCCGGTCCTCGCCGCGGAGGTCGCCGCCTTCGGCATCGAGCCAGAGCGAGCGGCGATGCACGAGGCCGAGGCGCGGGCCATAGCCCGAATGGCTGGCCTCGATCCAGACCTGGCCGTCGGCCTCGTTCCGCGTCGCCGTGGTGGCCATGGCGGGCAGGGCCGGGCGGAAGCCGAGTTCCGGATCCTCGGCCGAGATCCAGGCGTTCTGATCGTCCAGCGTCATCGTCGAATGGGCGGCGGTGGCGCGGCCGACGCGGCGCCATTCCTCGTCCAGTCCCGGGGCGGCGCCGCAGGAGACGATGAGCCGGTCGCGCCCCGAACTCATCTCGAAGGCGAGGGGGGCGATATGGCAGGCATCGGAATAGCCGGGCGGTGGCGGCGCGCCGACGTCGAACAGGAGAACGAGGCGGCGCGCCTCGATCCGCTCGAAGCCGATGTGGGGCAGGCGGGCCGGGGCCTTGCCCTTGGGCACGGCGAGGGCGAGGACCTGTTCGATATGGCCGGCTTCGCCCGGGCGGGCGCCGTGGAAGGCGGCGAGCCTGCCGTCGCCCAGCCGGAAGAAGCGGACGGCGGGGGCCAGGCGGTCGATCGCCCGGGTCAGCGGCACGCTCGGCACCTGACCGGCGGAGACCAGGGCGGCACGCAGCCGGGCCAGGGCTTCGAGGGCGGCCAGATGGTCGCCCGGATTGCGCGAGGGCAGGCCGCCGTCGGGCAGGATCTGGCGGCCCAGGGTCTCGTCCAGCCAGCGCAGGGCGCGGGCCAGCGGCCGGCCCCATTGGCCGAGCGCCAGATGGCCGAGGGCGAGGCCGCAATAGGCTTCGATGCGGCCCGAACCCGGCGGCAGCGCGGCGGTCGCCCGGGCGATATAGCGAAGCTGCCGCATCAGGGATTCGAGCAGGCCTTCGCGCAAGGGCAAGTCCGCCCCGTCGAGCAGCAGGGGCAAGTGGCCGACCCAGGCGGTGATGCGCCGGCCGGCCAAGTCGGGCCGCCACCAATGGGCGTCGAAACGGCCGTAGCGTTTCAGCCAGCCGTCCAGCAGGGCGCGGGCTTGGCGCTTGGCAGCCTCGCCCCCGGCGGCGGAGAAATGGCGCAGCCAGTGGAAATCATGCAGCGCCTCGAACCAGGCGGGGCCGGCGCCGATCATGGTCCAGGGTGTCTGGTTGGGCGAGAGCAGCAGCTCGCCCG
>JAYSCC010000584.1:0-2350 GCA_041915065.1 Zavarzinia sp. | reverse complement strand
GGGTTTCGACCTATGGCATCGCCGTGGTCTTCGTCCTCTATGGCCTGTCGCTGGCGCCGGAGAAGATGCGCGCCGGCCTGATGCACTGGCGGCTCCACCTCGTCGTCGTGCTCGCCACTTTCGTGCTCTTCCCGCTCGTCGTGCTCGCCGCCGGCCCTGTGGTGCGGCCGCTGCTGCCACCGGAAGTCTGGATCGGCTTCTTCTATATCGCGGCCCTGCCCTCGACCGTGTCGTCCTCGGTCGCCATGACGTCGCTCGCCAAGGGCAATGTTCCGGGCGCCCTGTTCAACGCCAGCCTGTCCAGCCTGATCGGCGTCTTCGCGACGCCCGCCCTGATGGCCTGGTTCCTGGCCCGTTCGGGCGCGCCTTCGCTGCCGCTCGGCCAGGTCATCCTGAAGGTTGTGCTGCTCGTCCTGGTGCCGACCTTGCTCGGCCAGTTGCTGCACAAGCCGCTCAGGGCCTGGGCGCATCGCCACGCCAAGGCGATCAAGCTCCTGGACCGGGCGGTGATCCTGTCGATCGTCTATAATTCCTTCTCGGATTCGGTCGCCGAAGGAATCTGGAGCGCCCATGATCCCCTGCTCCTGGTCGAGATCGCGGTCGGTGCCGTCGCCCTCTTCGCCGTGGTCTACGGCCTTCTCATGATCCCGTGCCGCCTGCTCGGCTTCAACCGGGAGGACCGGATCGCGGCCCTGTTCTGCGGCTCGAAGAAATCGCTGGCCACCGGGGTGCCGCTCGCCGGTGTGATCTTCGGGGCGACACCGGCCCTCGGCCTGATCATCGCGCCGATCATGCTCTACCACTTCTTGCAGTTGGTGATCGTCTCGGTGATCGCCAATCACTACGGCGCCCAGGTCCCGGCCAAGGCTTAAGCCTCCCAGGCCCCCTTGGGCGGGGTCAGGCCGTGGTTGCCGCGATAGGCGGCCACGGGCGGCGGGCTCCAGCCCTCCAGCACCGCGGGGTCGAGGCGCCAGACCTCGATCCCGAGCGGGCGGCAGACCTCGAGCGGATCGCGCGCCTCCGGCCCCCACAGCGGCACCGAGAGGTCGCCGCCCGGACAGGTCGAAAGGGCGCAGAGCAGGTCGATCTCGGCGAAGATCTCCAGGAAGTCGCCCGGTTTCGCCGGGCAGTCGCGCATGAAATATTTGTCGTCCTGGTTGAGCCCCGTGCATTGGAAGACGTTCAGCACGTCGTGCACGTCGAATTCGGTGAGCCCATGGGGCAGCACCGCCCGGCACAGGTTCGAATGGCAGTGGAAGTGGAAATCCTCGCCCGTCAGCAGCCGGTTCACATAAGGATCGCAGCGCGTGCCCAGGAGGTCGTGCACCCGCCCGCCATAGTCGTCGACGCCGTAGCCGGCGAGCGAATCCGCCGTGATCGTCGCCAGCGGGCGGAGATAGGGCAGGCAGGACCACAGGCGGTCGAAAGTGGTGACATGGGCGGCCTGGAGCTGGCGCGTGCGCGCGGCCCAGAAACGCTCGCGCGGGTTCTCCGCGTTCCAGATGTTGAGGTCGCCGACCTGCGGCCCACTGGTCGTCACGATGCGGCAGACATGGCCGGCCGGCACTTTCCAGGCCCGCCCGGTGCGGATCGGGATTTCGAAGCTCTCGACCTTATCGCGCCCCGGCGCTTCGGCCACGCGGCGGTAGAAGTCGCGGTCGACGGCGAGGGCGGAACCCTTGCCGGCCTGATAGGCGGCGGGAAAATTGCGCATCCGTTACCTCCTGCCCGGCGATCTTATTCGGCCGCCCGCGCCATGTCACCCGGCAGGTTGCTTCCCCGGAACGCAGCCAGCAAGCGCCGTCGGGCCACCCCGGCCTCGGCCATCGCTTCGGCCTTGACCGGGCCGAAGCCCCGGATCCGCGCCGGCAGGGCCATCAGCGCCACGGCGGCACCATGGTTGGCGGGCGACAGGTCGCGGGCAATCTCGGCCGCGAGGGCCAGGTAGTCGTACCGCCAGGCCCGCTCGGCCCGTCGTTCGGCCGTGTAGCCGAAGGGATCGAAGGCGGTGCCGCGCAGGAACTTCAAATGCCGCAACAGGCCGAGGGCGCGGAACATCCAGGGGCCGTAGCTGCGTTTCGCCGGGCGTCCTGTCGCCGGGTCGATGCGCGCGGTCAGGGGCGGCGCCAGATGCAGCGAGACGCGGGCGCCGGGTTCGAACAGGCCGGCGATCTGGCGGGCGAAGGCGCCGTCGGCCTGGAGCCGGGCGACCTCATATTCGTCCTTATAGGCCATCAGGCGGAACAGCCCGTCGGCCGCCGCCCGCGCCAATTCTTCGCGGCCTGGGACCAGCAGCGTTTCGGACGCACGGAGCGCATCGACCGCGGCCCGGTAGCGGGCGGCATAGGCG